>NZ_JBMOLD010000015.1:0-177392 GCF_049325435.1 Melioribacter sp.
ACCGCTCGAGAAGATACGACATCGATATTGTCGACCGTGTGGGCGGCGGAGATTCGTTTGCAAGCGGTTTGATTTACGGTCTGCTTACAAAAGAAAACTCAAAGGAGGCTCTTGAATTTGCAGTCGCTGCCTCTTGTTTGAAACATACGATTCCGGGCGATTTTAATCTTGTAAGCGTCGACGAAGTGGAAAAATTAATTAAGAGCGGCGGCTCGGGCAGAGTGGAAAGATAATTCTATCAAATGAATACCAACAGATAGATCTATTATATATTGTGCTAGGAAGTATACATATAGCTCCGATTAATATCGGAGCTTGTACTAATTAAGTGAATTTTCATTGTTGCAGAAGCGATTATCTTATTCAGTGTTGTATAAATCAGACTAATGACTACATTAGGTTAATTGATATGAGTAAATTGGTTTTATTTTCGGAAACAACAAGATAGAAATTTATGACCTCTTGAATGTCGGATAAGATATCCAAAGCTGAAGTAGTTCTGCTAAAAAAATGCCCTAAAAATGCGCTACCACCTTATTAAAACAACTCAAAAACGCACTTTGGGGGCTTCGGATTTCCCTGCTACCCAGGAGGTCGTCCCGCCGGGGCAGGAAGTCTCGTCGGCCCAAAAAAGTCATTCATTGTTTTACTCGGAAAGGGAAAGGCTAATTCCCAGATAATTCTTAATTTTACCTGCCGCAATAAAATTTTTCATTTACAAACTTATACTACGGAGCAAAACTTATGGACAAATCCGCTTTGAAAAAAGCTTACAAGGAATCTAAAAAGCCGATGGGCGTTTATTCGATCAAAAATAATTATAATCATAAATTATACCTCGGCGCGTCGGTCGATCCGGAAGCCAGAATTAACCGGCATAAAGCGGAATTGAGATTCGGCAGCCATAGGAATGCAGAGCTTCAAAATGCCTGGAAAAACGGCGGCGAATCCGCTCTGGAATTCGAAATTCTCGATCTACTCGAACAGAAAGAAGAAGTGGAAAATAATATTGAAGAAGAATTGCGGCTTCTTACGGAGATGTGGATTCAAAAATTGAAAGACGGCGATTATGAGATAATTCTTATTAATTAAGTATGAAAAAGAGACTGCTTAATTTGAGCAGTCTCTTTTTAATTCATCCTTCCAAACCAGTCCTGTTTAACCTTCTCGGCCCGGCTTCAATTACTTCCTTCGAACAGAATTTTTCGTATAATTTAAAATTATCGATGAATCTTGCTGCAAGTGCGTCGTACTTTTTCCAGAATTCTTCTTTATTGCCCCATGAACTTTCGGGATTTAATATTTCCGAAGGCACTCCGGGACAGCTTGTGGGCACTTCGAACCCGAAGAGTTTATCCTTGCGGTAATTAACATTGTCGAGTATGCCGTCGAGAGCCGCATTCAGCAAGTTGCGGGTGTGACGAATCGAAATTCGTTTGCCGACGCCAAATCTGCCTCCGACCCAGCCGGTATTGATTAGCCACACTTTTGCGTTGTGTTTCAGCATTCTTTGCTTGAGCATTTGAGCGTATTCAAACGGATGCCGTACCATAAACGGAGCCCCGAAACACGCGCTGAACGTCAATTCGGGCTCGATTCCGAGTCCGATTTCAGTGCCGGCAATTTTCGAAGTGTAGCCGCTAATAAAATGATATTGCGCCTGTTCCGGAGAAAGTCTCGCTATGGGAGGCAGAACTCCCGTTGCGTCGCAAGTAAGAAATATGATATTCTTCGGATGGGCATGAACGTACCCTTCGGGTATTACATTTGGAATGAATTCTATCGGATACGAAGCGCGGGTGTTTTCCGTAATCGAATCGTCGTCGAGATCTATTGCTCTCGAGACAGGATCGAAAACTACGTTTTCAAGTATTGTGCCGTACCGGTGAGTTGTCGAATAAATCTCCGGTTCGTTTTCAGCAGAGAGTCGTATTACTTTTGCATAGCAGCCGCCTTCGAAATTGAACACGCCTTTTGAACTCCAGCCGTGTTCGTCGTCGCCAATCAATTTCCTGTTGGGGTCGGCGGACAGTGTGGTCTTGCCGGTTCCGCTCAATCCGAAAAACAACGCCGCGTCGTTTTCTTTGCCTACGTTTGCCGAACAATGCATCGGCAGAACATCCCGGAAAGTTAACAGGTAATTGAGCACCGTAAAGACCGATTTTTTAATTTCGCCCGCGTAGAGAGTGTTTGCGATAATCGCCATCTTGGCGCCGAAATTCAATATTATTCCCGTCTCCGATCTCGTTCCGTCGATTACGGGATTTAGTTTGAATCCGGGCACGGCTATAATTGTAAATTCCGGTACGAATTTTTTCAATTCGTCTTTATTATCGATTGTAATAAACATATTTCTTGCAAACAAACTATGCCATGCCTTCTCGGTTATTATTCTTACGGGCATTCGATATTCGGGATCCGCGCCGGCATATACATCCTGAACGAACAACTCTTCGCCCTGAGCCCATGCCTGCAGACGTCCAAACAGTTCGTTGAATTTAGCCTGACTGTATGGCCTGTTATAGATTCCCCACCAGATATTATTTCCCGTTGATTCTTCCTGAACAATATATTTATCCGCTGCGGCTCGCGCTGTGTGTTTTCCCGTATTTACGAGCAGCGGACCGCCTTTGATTATTTTGCCTTCGTTACGGAAGATTGCTTCTTCATAGAGAGCTTCTTCCGGCAAATTCCAGTATACTCTGTCGAGATACGTCAGTCCCTGATGTTTTAATCTGAAATCCGACGCTAATTCCATCGCTTCTTTCGAAGCGGGGGTATTGAATTCGAGGTATTTGCTCATAACCAGTCCCTCACTAATTTTCTGTCGCCGATATAAAGTTCGTTAGGAGCGTTCGGATCGATTGCCCATTTTATTCTTTCGACTCCTTCCTGAATTTCTTTCATCGAACCCGCAAAACTAAGACGAATAAATCCTTCCATTCCGAATTCAACTCCGGGCACGGTCAACACCATAACTTTGTCGACCAATAACTGAGAGAGTTTATGAGAGCTTTTTTCGTATGCGCTGAAATCGACAAAACAGTAAAATGTTCCATCGGGCACAAAAACTTTTGCGCCTTCCATTGAGCGCAGCAAGTCGACCATTACGTTGCGATTGTTTTCCAGAGTCGCTCTGAGATTTTCCACACTCGATTGAATTCCGTTCAGAGCTCCCACTGCGGCGCGCTGCAAAACAACAGATGGCCCTCCCGATTGGTGGCTCTGTATATTCGTCATTGCTTCGATAAGTTTTTTGTTTGCCACAGCCCAGCCTATCCGAAAACCCGTCATTGCATATTGTTTCGACACTCCGTTGATAATTATCATTTTCGAGTTTTCGTCTTTCTTTTTTGCATACATCCAGGGATTAATCGGTTTCCTGCCGTCGAAAATCAAACGATGATAAATATCGTCCATTATTAAATAGAGGTCGCGTCGCTCGCAAAAATCGACAATGTCGGCAATAAATTCTTCCGAGTAAACGGCTCCGGAAGGATTATTTGGACTGTTGATTATAATTGCTTTCGTATAACTGCCTACCTTCCTTTCGATATCCTGAATTCTGGGATAAAAAGCGCCGTCTTCGGGCGGAACGGGAACTCCGATGCCGCCGCACAATTTTGCCATTTCGGGATAACTTACCCAATAAGGCGCGGGATATAAAACTTCCTCCTGAGGATTGAGAATTGTTTGAAGCGCTACCATTATTGCCTGTTTTGCTCCGCCCGAAACAATTATGTTCTCGGGTTCGACTTTCCGGTCGTAGAATTCCTCGGTATAACGGATAATTGCCTTCTTCAAGTCGGGTATCCCGTCCGGAGGAGTATAACGAACCTCGCCGCTGTTGAGAATTTGAACTGCGGCTAGTATCGAATCGAGAGGCGCGCGGCTGCGCGGTTCGCCCACGCTGAAGTTGATTACCGGTTCCCCTTTCTGGCGCAGTATTTGCGCTTTTTCGTTTAAAGCTAATGTGGGGGACGCCGATATGCTTTTGGCTATTAGACTCAGACTCATATTAGTACCTTAATGATTGGTTTGATTGGATGGGATTTATATGAAATGAAAAAATATATTTGCGACTGCGCATTTAACACGCTCGTATTTTTAGAATTTTTGATTCTAATTTTTATGCGAAATTCTGTTTTGCAGATTCCGCAGACAATAAAGGGGATGTTTTGCATCCCCCGTCTTTTAATGCCAATTGTGCTTTTTTACACTGAGGAAAAATAATAAATAAAGCGAGAATGGCAAAGAATAACCGGAACGTGATTTTGCTTTTACGACAAACGGTTTATCGGATGAATTTAATCTCCCTGATTATGCCTTTGAACCAAGATTTTTTGTTTTGTCTTACTCCTATTGAAATCGTACCGTTGTCGCCGATCGGCTCGAAATCGATTTTCCCTCTCATCCCCTCTCGACCGTTAACAGAATGCTTCATAATACCTTTCGTGTAAGACAGCGCCGCTTTGTACCATTTGCCCGCTTCGTGCCAAATTGAAGTATCGATTAGCGTGCATTTCGAATCCCCGTTTTTAATAAAGGTGTCGAGCGTCCATCTGTTTTTCTTCAAACGGAGTTCGATTAAAATCCTTCTTGAATCGTCGCTGTTTTTGATATGGATAAAACGTTGTTCGTAATTAGAAATGTCCGACGACGAATCCGGCCGGAAAAAAACTTCGATCGTAAAACTGTCCGCATTGCCGAGCGGATTGGCGTTGACCAAGATTCCGTCGTCGACTCCGTCGAAAATGAGAGCCTCTCCGTATTCAGTGTTTATTACGGAAGGGCGATCTGTAAGATACGAAGTTTTGAAATTCCCGACAGTATCCGGATTATTAAGTTTCCAGACCAGAGTGTCCTGAGCAGGAATGAGCGTATAGCCCAAGAATAAAATTAGCAGGCAATAGTTTTTGTTCATTTTAATAAATAGCTAAGTTTAATGAACGCAAGATACTTTTTTTATTAAAAAAGCGCAGAGGCTTTCTTTGTTATGGAACTATTTCTACGTAATATGGATTTATACACTAAAAAAAGGGAATAAAGTTGAACATTGAATGCAGAACAAAAGTATCGGAATTGTTAGCCGAAAGATACAGTCCATACGATTTTTCCGGCGAAGAGGTCCCATCGGAAGATATAAAAGCGCTGCTCGAAGCTGCGCGCCTGGCTCCTTCGTCATACAATGAACAACCGTGGAAATTTTATGTCGGTTTCAAAGGCGATAACATATACAATTCCTTGCTCGACTCGCTTTTCGACAGCAATAAAACGTGGGCGGCAAAAGCTCCCGTTATGATTGGAGTTACGGGCAGAAGGAATCTTTCCCTCAACGGCAAGAAGAATAATTATACTGAATACGATGTCGGCCAGGCGGTCGCATTTTTAACGTTGGAAGCGATGGAACGCGATATCTACTTACATCAAATGGGAGGATTCGACAGGAATAAATTTGCTGAAAGTTTTAATCTCAATGAAGACGAAAAACCCGTCGTAGTTATTGCGCTCGGTTATAAAGACGAAAATAATCCGCGAAGAAAAGGCAGAAAAGAATTAAAAGAAATAGTCGCGACTGAAAGAAACATTTTTTGATTGCAATCATGTCAGCGCTAAATGCAAATAATATAGTTGATAAACGCTGCCTTATTAATTAAATTGACGCTTAAAAAAAAGGATGTTAATTGAGAGCTGTAATTCCGGCAGCGGGTTTCGGAACACGATTAAAACCTCACACGCATTCGCTTCCCAAAGTCATGCTCAATGTGGGCGGAAAGCCTATCATCGGGCATATCGTCGACAAACTGATTCAGGAAGGCATAAATAAAGCCACGTTTATTATCGGCTATATGGGCGAAAAAATAGTCGATTATATCAACGGCGAATATCCTCTGATCGACGCCAGATTTGTAGAACAGGAAGAATTGCTCGGACTCGGACACGCAATTTATGTAGCGCTGAAAGATCAGGGAGACGAAGATATTTTCATTATTCTGGGCGATACGATTTTCGATTTCGATTTGAAAAAAGGATTCGAGAAAAACACAACCGCGCTTGGAGTAAAGCAGGTCGAAGATCCTTCGCGTTTTGGCGTGGCGGTTTGTCAAAACGATACGATCGTTAAACTCATAGAAAAACCTCAAACGCCGATTTCGAAACTGGCTCTCGTCGGATTATACTATATTAAAAACACTCCTCTTCTGAAAAAATGTCTCGCCGAGTTAATCGATAAAAACATCCGCACACGCGGAGAATATCAATTGACTGACGCATTGCAATTGATGATCGACAAAGGCGAGGTTATTAAGACGTTCGATGTAGAAGGCTGGTATGACTGCGGCAAACCCGAAACACTTCTCGAGACCAATCGGTTTCTGCTGTCGAAAAACGGGACGCATAAAAAATTTGACAATGCGGTTGTCATCGAGCCGGTTTATATCGACGATAAAGCTGAAGTGATAAATTCCGTGATTGGTCCGTATGCCACTATTTCCAAAGGCTGTAAAATTACCGACTCGATAATCAGAAATTCGATTATCGGCGAAGGCGCCGTGATCGACAAAAGTATGCTCGAAAACTCAATAATTGGCAGCAATGCAGCGGTTAAAGGAAATTTCAAAAAATTGAATACCGGCGATTCATCCGAAATTGAATATTATTAATAAAAATAAAACAGAGGTATAAATGTCATACTTGTTCACATCCGAATCCGTCTCCGAAGGGCATCCGGATAAAGTGTGCGATGCAATATCGGACGGAGTATTAGACGCAGTAATGAAAAACGACCCGAACGGAAGGGTAGCGTGCGAAACTTTTGTTACGACCGGACTGGTAGTCGTCGGGGGAGAAATTACTACCGACGCATACATCGATATCGAAGACATTGTAAGAACGACAATAAGAAATATCGGTTATACAAAAGCCGAATATAAATTCGACGCGGAATCGTGCGGAGTAATCAATGCAATTCATTCGCAATCCCCGGATATCGCAATGGGAGTAAACAAAGGCGGCGCCGGCGACCAGGGAATAATGTTCGGATACGCCTGCGATCAAACTCCGGAGTTTATGCCGATGCCTTTGATGTTTGCTCATAAACTCGTTAAACGCCTTGCGGACGTCAGAAAAAACAGCCCCGATGAAATGCCTTATCTGAGACCCGATTCTAAATCGCAGGTGACTATCGAATTTGAAGACGACGGAACTCCTAAAAGAGTCGACGCGGTTGTGATTTCGACGCAGCACGATCCCGGCGTTAGCCAGAAAAAAATCAAAGCTGACGTAATTGATAATATCGTTAAAAAAGTTATTCCCGCCGAATTGCTCGACAAGAGAACCAAATATTATGTCAATCCTACGGGACGATTTGAAATCGGCGGACCACACGGCGACACCGGTTTGACCGGCAGAAAAATCATCGTGGATACTTACGGCGGATGGGCTCCTCACGGCGGGGGCGCTTTTTCAGGCAAAGACCCGTCGAAAGTAGACAGGAGCGCCACTTACGCCGCTCGACATATTGCAAAAAATGTTGTGGCTGCAGGTCTTGCAAAAGAATGTCTGTTCCAGATTGCATATGCCATCGGCGTTAAAGAACCCGTTTCGGTGTATGTAAATACGAACGGCACGGGCGTTATTCCGGATAAAGAACTGGCAAAACTAATAAAAAAAGAAATCGACCTTACGCCGAACGGCATAATCGAACGATTGAAACTGAGAAGACCGATTTATCAAAAGACAGCCGCTTACGGCCATTTCGGAAGAAACGAAAAAGAATTTACGTGGGAAAAACTCGATCTGGTATCAACACTAAAAAAACTCGTTAAATAAGGAGCAAAATTTATGGATTTCAAAGAAGGAAAGTATAAAGTACGCGATATTAAATTAGCCGCCGAAGGCAGAAAAAAAATCGAATGGGCGGAATCGAGAATGCCGGTGATGATGGAACTCCGAGAAAAGTATTCGAAGACAAAACCATTGAAAGGATTCAAGATTGCCGGGTGTCTTCACGTGACAAAAGAGACGGCAGTGCTCGTCGAAACGTTGAAAGCCGCCGGAGCTAAAGTCAGCTGGAGCGGCTGCAATCCGTTGTCGACACAGGACGAAATTGCCGCAGCGCTGGCAAAAAGCGGCATCGAAATTTATGCCTGGCACGGACAGAACGTTAAGGAATTCTACTGGTCGATTGAACAAACATTAAAAATGAAACCCAATCTTACGCTCGACGACGGCGCCGATTTGATTTTTACCGTTCATAATAAATATCCTGAACTGGCAAAGAATATTGTCGGCGGAACGGAAGAGACAACAACGGGAGTTCACAGACTGCGCGCAATGGCTGCCGCAAAGAAACTGCTCTATCCGGTTATTGCCGTTAACGACGCCGAAACGAAATGGGATTTCGACAATGTTTACGGAACGGGTCAATCTTCTATCGACGGTATATTAAGAGCCACTTCGGTTTTGCTTGCGGGCAAGAATTTCGTTGTCGCCGGATACGGTCATTGCGGACGAGGCGTAGCAATGAGAGCCGCCGGAATGGGCGCCAATGTGATCGTTACGGAAGTTAAACCGACCGCCGCTCTGAAAGCCGCGCTCGAAGGCTTCCGGGTTATGCCGATGGACGAAGCTGCAAAAATCGGAGATATATTTATAACTGCAACCGGAGTTAAGGATGTAATCGTTTCAAAGCATTTCAAGAGTATGAAAGACGGGGCGATTGTCTGCAATACCGGGCATTACGACTGCGAAATCAATATTCCGCATCTCGAAAAACTGAAGAAATCCAAAAGAACCGTGCGACCGAATAACGAAGAATACACGCTCAAAAACGGTAGACGTATCTATTTACTGGCGCAGGGCAGACTCGTAAACCTTGCAGCCGCCGAAGGACATCCTTCCGAAGTGATGGATATGTCGTTTGCAAATCAGTTTATGTCGCAGCTCCGCTTGGCGGAAGTTAAAATGAAAGGCATTAAACTTGAACCGGATGTAATCGATATTCCTGAAGAACAGGATCAGGAAATAGCAATGATCAAACTGAAAACGATGGGTTACAAAATAGACAAATTGACCAGAGAACAGGTTAAATACATCAACGATTACAGCGCCGGTACGTAATATGATTGATGGTTGAAGGTTTGTTAGTTTGATAAAGACTGGGAAATTGTATAAAAGCCCGCTTATTGCGGGCTTTTTATTTATCAGTATGCAAAGCCGTTGATTACGGGAGCGGTGAAATTTTTCCCTTTCTTCTTCAGTAGAGTAAAAAGGTAATAAAGAAGAGTTTTAATGTCCGTCGGTTTTGTAAGATACATATCGCAACCGGCATTGAGAGCGTTAATCCTGTCGCGGTTCATTGCAAATGTGGTATAGCATAAAATCGGTATTTGCGAATAAGCTTCGTTGTTCTTTAATTCCTGAATTAATTGAATACCGTCCTTGTTGCCTTTTAATGCGATGTCCATCAGTATTATGTCGTAATCGTTTTGCGAAAGGAGTTCATAGAGTCCCTCCGCGGAATCGCATGTGTCTGCCGAGAAATATTTTTTTAAATAGAGCGTCAGAAAATGTCTGTTGTCCTGGTCTCCCTCTGCAATTAAAATTCTAGGTTTTTTTACTTCTTGTTCTTCCATAACTGTTACCCTCAAAAATAACGGTGAATATCGAGCCGGTACCCAGCTCGCTCTTCACTTCTATTTTGGCGTTATTAATGTCCAAAAGATTTTTAACTAAAGCCAAACCCAAGCCGGTACCTTCGAAAGGCTTGGAGTATGACATGTTTGCCTGCGAAAACGGAGTGAATAATTTTTCAATATATTCGGGAGGCATTCCTATGCCGTTGTCTTTAACGTCGACATAGAAATAATTGTCGTCTCTGCGCAATATAATATCCACGTTTCCGTTTTCGGAATATTTGATGGCGTTGTCGATAAGGTGAGAAAAGATCTGATTTACGGAATAATGATCCGCCGTAATAAAAGTATCTTCGGTAAGCGGAACTACTTTTAATATAACCCGTTTCTCTTCAGCGTAGGTCGCAAATTCATTCGTCAAAGATTTTATTATCGGCAGCACGTCAATCCGTTCAAAACGCAAATTGAATGTGCCCGTTTGAATTTGCGACATATTCAACAGTAAGTCGAATGTACGGTAGAGTCGTTTGCTGTTGTTGATAATCGAAAGGTAGATTTCTTTCATATCGGGATCGTTGCTGCTTTTTGCTTCTTCGAACAGCATATTGGAAAATCCGATAATTACGTTCAAAGGCGAACGCACTTCGTGAGATATTTGGGAAAGGAAAAACTCTTTTAACTTTTGCGATTCTTCGGCTTTACGCAATGCGTCCTGCAATTCTTTTTCTGACCTTTTTAAGTCGGTAATGTCGCGTCCGTATATCTGGCAAATTTCGAGACTCGAAATGCCGCTTATCTTGAACTGGAAATAATTTTGATTGATCTGAGTCGTATAATTAATCGTAATATCCCGCTTTATCATTTCGTAGATGTCGAGGTCTTTCGTAAACGGGAGGACTTCCGATATTTTCGTGCCGAGAAGAACCTTGAAAGGAAAGACTTTATGAGCGGCGTCGTTTGCCAGAATTATATTGCTTGCTTTATCCACTCGGAATACCGGGTCGGGGGCAAGGCTCGCAAAGAGAGCCATCAATTCCGCCTGACGCAGCTGCATCGTTTTTTCTTCTTTCTCGTGACGCTTCCGCATCGGCAGAATTACGTACCAGAAAAACATGAAAGAAACCACGAGTATTACAGCTATCAGGAGAATGGCGTAAAAATACGGATTCTCAGCGCTGAATAACGACCCGGGCTCTATCTCCTCTAACGATCGAAAAGAAGAGTCCAAAGGAGATCTGGAAGATTGTTGTAATAATAAAGTAAGCGGTTGCATTTGTAAATCCGAAAGCCACGTTTAAGTATTTGAGTATGGTTGTGAATTCGTAAAAAATGACTATTAAAAGAAATATGTCGAGTTCGCTCTTGAACGAGAAACGTATAATAAATTCCTTGAGAAAAAGAAATACAATAAGAAAATGGAGAATCCCAACCGCAAGCTGGGATTGCTCCATTATTAATGCAAGTACAAAAGTAATAGCCGATACGGTTACCGTAACAGGAAAATAGATTTTTTCGTTTGACTTATCTTTCCTGTAAACTGAAAAAAACAACAATAATGATATAAACGGATAATAAAAATGTATATTACTGCTTAATACATAATTTTTCAAAAGCATAGATACCGGATCAGCTAATGCGAGTATCAGGAAAAAATAGAAGTATTTGGTTTTCCACTGACGTACAGGTGGGAAGAGCCAAATTACTATGCTTATATAAAATAATATTTTAAATAACTCTATATTCTTCATTCCAAATTACCTTTAGGGATCTACGCAATAAGGTGGACAATCAGCCGCAAATTCCAATGTGCTAACAGAGTTGCTTAGGGTCAGTATGGCGTTTGACGAGAAGGAGCCGGAAGCGCGTCTGCCGCCTCCCCATTCGGCGCCTCTAATTTCTATCTCGATGACGGAATCGTTTGTGCTGTTGAGGAATTCTTCAACAACTTCCTTGCTAAAGACGTAGCCTTTTTCGCCAGGGTCCAAAGTAACGTTATCGTCGAGCAGCGGTTTCCTTCTGCTGTTGAACAGTAACGGTCTTTTGCCTTTTATTGCAAAAAGGACATATTTATCCACACGAGAAAGAGCGGCTTTGAGAATATCTTTCTTGATTTTTACCGAAAAGACCACGTTACCGAAAAGCTGATTGGCTTCTTCTTTACCGAAGATTTTTCCGAAACGAACATTATTGTCCTGGGCAACGGTTAAAGAAGAGAATAAAATTACCATAAAGGAAATCATCAGTGTAATACTGAGAGTTTTTTTCATACATACCCCCTTTTTAAGGTTTTTCATTGTTACTCACAGATTATTGGAAAAATTCAATTAAAAATATTGATAAAGTTAGTAAATTCATAATAAAAAAAATCTTCCGTCGATTTTTGTCGAGCAATAGTTACACCGCCCTTCCGTAAGTGAAATTTCAAGAATTGAGTGCCAATCCCTTTTAATAACGGCATTTCCGCATTCGGGACAATATGTCGTTTGCCCTTCGATGTTGTGAACGTTGCCAGTATAGCAGTATTTTATTCCCATATTAAGCGCGATGTTACGGGCATGAACGAGTGTCGAAGCTGGCGTCGGAGGTTTGTTCCTCATTTTGAAATCGGGATGAAACGCCGTGAAATGTAACGGCGCTCGGTCGCTCAGATTTTTTAATATCCACTCGCACATTCTTTTAATTTCGTCGCCGGAGTCGTTTTCGCCCGGGATCAAAAGCGTCGTAATTTCGAACCAGACGTCAGTTTCGTTGTGAAGCCATTGAAGCGTATCGAGCACGGGTTGAAGATGCGAGAATGTCAATTTATGATAGAATTCTTCGGTAAAAGCTTTCAGATCCACGTTGGCTGCGTCGATGTATTGAAAGACTTCCTTGCGCGCTTCCTTGTCGATATATCCTGCGGTAACCATTACGGTTTTAATATTCCTTTCGCGGGCAAGTCTCGAAATGTCGATTACGTATTCGCCGAATATTACCGGATCGTTATAGGTAAAAGCAATCGAGGGAACATTATATTTCAAAGCGATATTTACCACGTCTTCGGGAGATGCTTCAACGGAATTTATTGCGTCGAGTTTTGCTTTGCTTATCGACCAGTTCTGGCAAAATTTACAACCGAGATTACATCCTGCCGTACCGAAACTGAGTATTTTGCTGCCTGGCATAAAATGAAACAGGGGTTTCTTTTCGATCGGGTCGATGGCAAATCCGGTCGGATGTCCGTACCCGAGCGTATAAAGTTTACCGTCTATATTCTGACGAATATAGCAAAAGCCGGCTTGATTGTTCCCGATTGTGCAGTAGCGCGGACAGAGCGTGCAGAGGATTTTGCCCTTATCGTTTAACGACCACCATCTGGCGGGTTTGTATTTTATGCCAGCCGTTCTATCCATTTTTTTATCTACTTTACCCCTTCTCTTTTAATTAAGAGAAAAATTCGGCTGGTAATATTTTTTATTAAAAAATTATACGATCGAATAACGGAGCCAACTGCGTCTTCCGTCGGTTAACGGTTGACCTGCGGCAAAAATAACCACATCTCCGTCTTTAATCAAGTTTTTTTCTTTCAGAAGGTTCATCGATTCTCTTATTGCCGAATCCTCGTCCCTGATGTGCGAAAGGTAAAAAGGTTTTATTCCCCAGTGGAGATTCAATGTGTTCAAAGTTTCGAACTTGTCCGAAATAGCAAAAATCGAGGCGTTCGGTCTGAATTTGGAAATGATATTTGCTTTCGATCCGAAATGGGTAAAAATTACAATTGCAGAGGCGTTCAGCTGGTCGGAAATATGAACTATTCCCGCTCCGGTTGCGTCGACCATATTTTCGAAAATGTTTTCGGGTTTTTCGTACTTTGTCTTTTTTCGCATACCGGGGTCGGATTCCGTAGTCAAAAGAATTTCGTTCATAATTCTAACGGCGTCGACCGGATATTTACCCACCGACGTTTCGCCGCTCAGCATAACAACGTCTGTCCCGTCCCAAACAGCATTTGCAATGTCGGAAGCTTCGGCTCTGGTGGGCACGGGATTGTGAATCATCGATTCGAGCATTTGAGTGGCGGTAATGACGAGTTTTCCGGCTTCGTTGCATCTTCTGATTATCTTTTTCTGTATTACCGGAACAAGATGCGGACCGAGTTCGACGCCGAGATCGCCTCTTGCAACCATAATGCCGTCGGATTCTTTCAGAATTTCTTCGAAGTTGTCGACCGCTTCCTGTTTTTCGATTTTAGCAATCAATGGGATTGTATAGCCTCTGTCTTTTAACCATTTGCGCAAACCCCTTATATCTTCGGCGCTGCGAACGAATGAAAGAGCGATAAAATCGACCCGGTACTGTAGAGCGAATTCGAGATTCTCGTAATCCTTTTCCGTTACCGAAGGAGCGCTCAATTTCATTCCCGGTAAGTTCATCCCTTTGCGAGGCTTTAATATTCCGCCTTCGAGGATTGTGCAGACAAGTCTGTTCTTTTTCTTTTCGGTAACTCTGAGTTTTATAAGTCCGTCGTCGATTAAAATCGTCTCGTCTTTTTTTGCATCTTTGATTAAGTCTTTATAACTGGTGGAAATTATCTCTTTTGTGCCGGGAATATCGTCGGTGGTTATTTCGATTATGTCGCCGGTATTAATTTCAATTTCCGGTTCGGTAAGCTCTCCGATTCTGATTTTGGGTCCCTGCAGATCGACTAAAATCGGAATCGGAAGCGATTTTTCCACGCAAATGTCGTGAATTAAATTGAATAGCCGTGTGAAATATTCTTTGTTTCCGTGTGAAAAATTAAGACGAATACCGTCCGTGCCAGCGTCGATTAATGCTTCAAGCCGCTCTCTGGAATCGGAAGCCGGTCCGAGTGTGGCTAATATTTTTGTCTTTGCAAATAACGGGTTCATGCAGTTAAAAGATTATTTTTGATTACGACAAAAATAATACAATTAACGGAAAGAAATTAATACGAAAGAGGGTAAAAGCATTATTTTTTTAGCTTTTTCCTGCTTTCCTGTTTCGACTTTTTCAGCATCGATTCAAGTTCTTTTTCAACTTTGTTGAAAAGTGTATTAATTTCGTGTTTTCCCGTTTTAAGCAAATTGCCGGCTTTTACTCCCGTCAAAATTTCGACTGCTTCTTCGACGGTTTTTACCGGATAGATGTGAAACCGTTTTGCGCTTACGGCATTTACTACTTCGTCTTTTAGCATCAAATCTTTTACGTTTTGATGTGGAATTACGACGCCTTGAGAGCCGTTAAGTCCGCGTTTTTTGCAGACGTCGAAAAATCCTTCGATTTTTTCGTTGACGCCGCCTATCGGTTGAATTTCGCCTTTTTGATTCACAGATCCGGTAATGGCAATCGACTGTTTAACGGGAACGCCCGAAATAGCCGAAAGGAGAGCGCAGATTTCGGCTGTCGACGCGCTGTCGCCGTCGATCATACTGTAGCCCTGCTCGAATACCAGACTGGCGCTGAAGGAAAGGTTCATATTTCGTCCGAACTTTTCTCTGAAATATCCGGAAATTATCAGCACCGCTTTATTATGCGTCTTGCCGCTCAGTCCGGCTTCTCTTTCCACATTGATTATGCTGCCGTTTCCCAGAGATACGGAAGCGGTTATTCTTGTGGGCTTACCGAATGAATATGCTCCGACATCGTAAACTGCGAGTCCGTTTACCGTTCCGACGCGCGCGCCTTCGGTATCGATTAAAATTGCTCCTTCTTCAATATACTCGGAAATTTTCGACTCGTACAAGCCGTGACGTTCGATATATGAATTGTACGCCTGGTCGACGTGATAAGAGTTTACAATCTTGCTGCCATTGTCTTTTGCCCAAAAATCGGCTTCCCTCACAAGGTCGGCTATATATGCGAACCGCGTGGTGAGTTTATTCTTTTCTCCGGCGTAACGCGCGCCGTATTCGATCAGCCTCGCAATAGCCGTTTTGTCGAATTCGTACAACTTTTCCGATTCTATTAATTTTTTAATCAGTCGGGCGTATTCGTTCAGCGCGCTTTCGGAACGTTTCATTACGTTGTCGAATTCGGCTTTTATCTTGAAAATTTTATTGAAGTCGTCTTCGTAATACGATAGTGACGAATAGACGTAATTATTTCCGATAAGAATTATTTTGGTGTCGATTTCGATCGGTTCGGGTTTCAGAATGGACGGGGAAAATTGATAAACGTTTGCGAAATCCTGAATTTCCAGTTTGCCGTAGAGCAAAGAGCGTTTGAGCGCTTTCCAAACGCCGGGTTCGCCGAGAGCGTCGAGCGCGTTTATAACGAGGAATCCGCCGTTGGCTCTTAATATCGACCCGGCTTTGATGCGCGTAAAATCGGCGTACCATCCGCCCCGTCCGTCGCTAACTTTTTCGATTGTGCCGAACAAATTTGTATATGTGGGAGTAGTCTCGATTATCACTGGAGCGGCTTTTGTAGTCGAATTATCGAGAATTATGTTGACTTCGTATTCTTTGAGGTAATCGATAACGACGCCGTCTTCCGATTCTTCCCGGACCGGATTTTGTCCTTTGAAAATTTCGATATTCAAAAGTATGTTTTCCGTCACCTGTTCAAGATAATGTTTAATCTTGCGCTCTCTGTATTTTTTCTTCAAATCATCTATCGTAACTTTTACTATTGACGAGACCGATTCGGTTTCGAGCTGATTTATCTTCTCCTGATACGATTGCGTAAGTTTAAGGCTTTCTACGAAAACCTGCTGAAGTTCTTCCTGATAAGAGGAATATTTGCTGATAATTTCATTGGCGTTTTCGGAAGAGATTTTGCCTTCGCGTACGAATTCCTGAATCTGCTGTACAAATACCGGTTTGTCGTCAATCAATGCGAGTATTTCGGGTCGAACCATTTCGCCCGATTTAACTTCGCCCAGAGTAAAATTATCTTTCCTTAGTTTTTCTTCGAAGCTTGTCATTAGAGAGCGCTGCTTTTTGCCGTATTCGGAAAGAAGTTGTTTCTTGCGGCTGACAAAGGGTTCGGAATTTAATACTTGAGGAATTCGTTCCTGAAGGAATCGAATCGAGCTTTTCAAATCTTTTCTGAATTTTTTAGCCTGGCCAGCCTTAAATCTCAGCAATACAGGTCTGTCGATATCTTTGAAATTATTTACGTAAGCGTAATCGTATAGTTTCCCGTTGTCCGTAGGCGCAATCGATTCTAACATCTTTTTGATTGTCGTCAATTTCCCGGTGCCGGAAAGTCCGGCAACGAATACATTGTATCCGGGGCTGCGGAGTTCAACTCCTATTTTCAGGGCTTTCAAAGCACGTTCCTGTCCGACAATTCCTTCGATCGGTTTCAGGCTTTTCGTATTTTCGAATTCGAAAACGGAAGTGTCGCAAGTCCATTTTAATTCCGAAGGGGAAAGTTCTTTGTGACGAGGGGCTTTTTTAAGAGGCATAATAAATCCTGTACGAATTTAACGGTTGCTTTAAAATAAACAAAAAAGATTTAAGTTAGGCTTCTAATCTTAATTTTATTAAATTTTAGGTGAACAATTTGAGGCAATGGTTGATTTACTGGGACGTCAATCCTGAAATATTTAAGCTCGGACCCTTCTCGATAAGATGGTACGGTCTGTTGTTTGCGCTCGGATTCATTATCGGATTTCAGATAATGTCGTACATCTTCCGGAAGGAAAAGAGAAACGAAGACGATCTTAACGATTTACTCTGGTATATGATTTTAGGAACCGTCATCGGCGCGCGTTTAGGTCATTGCCTTTTCTATAATCCTTCTTACTATCTTTCCAATCCGCTCGAAATTTTGCAGGTCTGGAAAGGAGGACTTGCCAGCCACGGCGCCGCAATCGGTATTCTTACGGCTATATATTTGTTTACGAAAAAATATAAAGAGTACTCATTCTTCTGGCTGATGGATAGATTGGTAATAACCGTTGCGCTCGGCGGCTCGTTCATCAGGCTGGGCAATCTTTTCAATTCCGAAATTATCGGAGTGCCGACTGGAAGCGACTGGGGATTTGTTTTTACGCACGTCGATAGTCTGCCGAGACATCCCGCTCAATTGTACGAATCGATCGCTTATCTTATCGTGTTTATATTCCTTTTTTCCTATTACAAAAAGAAAGAAGGAAGTTTCAAAGAAGGTCTTCTCTTCGGGTATTTTCTGATACTTGTTTTCACGTTCCGCTTCTTCGTCGAATTCGTTAAAGAAAATCAAACTTATTTCGAAGAAGGGATGATACTTAATATGGGGCAAATTTTGAGCGTCCCGTTAATTATTGCGGGAATTTATTTGCTTACAAGAAAGAACTCCAAATCCATCAAAATTAACCGACGCAATTCCTGAAAGGGCTAAAATGAAAAGAGCATTGGTTTTAATAAATCTGTTGTTTATATCTTCGTTGATTACGGCTCAGGAGTATAACCCGGACGCCGACACGCTCCGTTTCGAAGGAGAACATCATCTCAGAAATATCCGCCAGCTGACATTCGGCGGCAACAACGCCGAAGCTTATTGGAGTTTCGACAACAAAGAACTGATTTTTCAAAGCGACTGGGAAAAGATCAATCCGCAGGGCTGCGACCAGATTTTCAAAATGAAAGCCGACGTTAGCGATTATGAGGACGGTATAAAATATAAATTGATTTCTACGGGAAAGGGAAGAACGACCTGCGGCTATTTTCTTAAAGACGGCAGAATAATATATGCGTCAACTCACGAAGCCGACTCGCTTTGTCCGGAATCCAAAATGTTTGCCGCCGGCAGATACGTCTGGCCAATTTACGATTCGTATGATATTTACGTAGCTGATTCCGACGGCAGCGACACGAAATTATTAATCGGAGGGAAAGGCTACGACGCAGAAGCGACAGTTTCCCCCGACGGGAAATATATTGTCTTCACTTCCACCCGTTCGGGCGACCTGGAATTGTGGCGTTATGAAATCGGAACGGGCGAATTGGTTCAACTTACAGACCAGCTCGGTTACGACGGAGGCGCATTCTTTTCGCCGGATTCCAGATCGATCGTCTGGCGCGCCAGCCGGCCAACGGGCGAGGAAGCCGAAGTTTACAAACAACTTTTGAAAGAAGGTTACGTTGAACCGAAAGCTCTCAATATCTACGTATCTGATATCGACGGTAAAAACGTACGGCAGGTGACCGACCTCCCGGGCGCAAATTGGGCGCCGTTTTTTCATCCCGACGGAAAAAAGATTTTATTTTCTTCGAATCATCATTCGATCGACAAAGGCGGCAGACTGTTCGATATCTTTATGATCAACATCGACGGCACGGGACTTGAAAAAATTACAAATTCCGGTACGTTCGACGCTTTCCCGATGTTTTCTTTCGACGGAAAGAAATTTGTCTTTTGTTCCAACAGAAACGCCGAAAGAAAACCCTCGAGAGACACAAATGTTTTTGTAGCAGACTGGGTCGAAAATCCGGATGAACGGGACACAGGTTTCAAAGCGGTAAAATAGATATGAACGAAAAAGAATTTATTGTCGGGCGCATCGAACGGTTGAAACAATCGATGCGGTTTTTCCCGATCGATTTTATTACGGAAGCCGATACTGAATTGCTTAAAATGCCTCAATGCAATTTATTGTTGGCTCCGCCCCTTTTCGATACTTTCGAGCTAGTCGACGAAAAGGGAAACGTTCATTTTCATACGGATAACGTCTACAAGGCTAAATATATAATCTACGCAAATTCCAAAAAACCGAATACTATTGTAATTCCGAAAAATCCCGAAGAAATAGAGAGCGCAGTCAAAAAGTACGAAACCTATCTCGATAGTCTGCTCAGAGAAATCGAACGGGACTACAAAAAAGAATTTCCGGAATCCAAGAACTACGCCGCCGCTACAAACAAAATATTCAACTCTCTCAATTTAATCAGGCTTTGATTTTGATAGAAATAGGAAAGAACATAACCGAATATCTGCGTGAGAATTTCGGCGACGAATATATGAGTCGTTTTGTCGAATTCTATGATTCCGAGCCGAAGACGCACATTCGCATTTCGCCTCGAAGCGATAAGCAAAAATTATTCGAAGCATTGACGCATTACGGAATCGAGCTCAAAGGCGTGCAAGGAATTCCGAACGCTTATGAAGTTACTCGCGGCGTCGATATGGTCGGCAAAACAATCGACTACATCCTCGGCGCTTATTATATCCAAAGTCTTTCGTCAATGTTGCCGGCGCTCGTTCTTAATCCGTCCCCTAAGGATAAAACGCTCGATTTGTGCGCCGCGCCCGGTTCCAAAACAACTCAACTTTCGGAATTGATGAGCAACAGAGGCACTCTGGTTTCGAACGACATTTCGATCGACCGTCTGCGCGTATTGATGTATAATATCGATAAAATGAACGTAGTCAACGCCGGAGTATTAAATAAAAAAGGAGAATTGCTGTGCGGCTTTTTCGACGAGTATTTCGACAGAATCCTTGTCGACGCGCCGTGCAGCGCTCTCGGCATAATTCAGAAAAAAGGCGAGGTAAGCAACTGGTGGAACAGGAACAAAGTTTCCGGCATTGCCGAAATTCAATATAAATTGCTCGTAAGCGGAATCCGTATGCTAAAAGTCGGGGGAGAACTTGTGTATTCGACCTGTACGCTTACGCTCGAAGAAAACGAACTCGTCTTGAATAAAATTCTTGAAAAATATCCGGTTGAATTGGTCGATGTGGAATTGCCCGTCGAATCCAGAGAAGCATTTACAGATATCCGAGGAGTAAAGTTGAATCCCGGAATATCGAAAGCCAAAAGGATTGTTCCGTGGGAGGCCGGTTCGGAAGGTTTTTTTGTGGCGAAGTTAGTTAAGTCTGATAAAACCGATAAAAGAAACGCCGACAAGTCGCGGTTCAAAAACGATATTAAATTGTTGAACGCGAATTCGCGCGATATTAAAAATTATTTGTCGGAAATATCGGATTATTACGGAATCGAAAAATCGGTATTCGACGACTACCGTTTTATTCAAAGGAGCAAAGATATCTATTTCGTCGACGGCAGATGGGACTCGATTCATACGGGGTTGTTCAATCGCATCGGTTCGAAATTCGGCGCCGTCGATAAAAAAAACAGGGTGCAGCTTCACATGCTTGCCGCTCAAATTTTGGGTAAATACGTTGCGAAAAACAGAGCGGAACTCAAGAATAAATCCGAACTGGAAATCTATTTCAGAGGCGGCGTCATCAGGCGGCCTTTCGATTCCAAAGGGCAAAAAATTGTTTTCTATGATGATAAAATTCTCGGTACTGCGGTTGCGTCGGACGAAGGTTTGAAAAGTCAGTTCCCGCGGGCGTTCAGAACCCAGGAAATTGTAATACCTTGAATATTCATCTGATTATTAGCCCGTCTTTATTCGCTTTCAATTCTTCGGGAATGACATTGAGTATTTCTTCTTTGAGAGCGTCGAGCAAATGTTTTTTTATAAAAGTATTTGAATATACGAATCCGATTTCTCTTTTGGGTACGGGCTTTACGAACTCTTTTATCTGCTTTAATTTTTTCCTGTCTTTGATATACTGAAGCGAAAGATAGGGCAGTAAAGTCATTCCGAAGTTCTGTTCCACCAATTTAATCAACGTGTCGAGATTTCCGCTTTCGAAGACGACTTTAGAGCCTTTCGAAACCCAGTCGCTGTTGTCCGTTTTGCATACCGAAAGCGTTTGTTCCCTCAGGCAATGTCCTTCTTTTAATAGGAGAAAATCGCTTACGTTCAAGTCGTTTTGATTAAGTTTGCTTTTCCTTATCAATTTATGGTCGGGGGGCAAAAACGCAACGAACGGCTCGTAGTAAAGCGTCTCGGTAATTAGATTCCCGTTTGAAGACCGGAGCGCAATAATGCCGATGTCGAAATATCCTTTATGAAGTCCGCCGATAATTTCATCCGTAGTAACTTCGTCAATTATCAATTCAACATCCGGATAGTTTTTGATGAAATTACTCAGAAACATCGGCAAAAGATAAGACGAAACCGTGGGAATAACGGCTACTCTCAAGGCGCCGGTAAATTCGCCTTTTTCAATTTGCAAGAGTATATTAATTTTTTCTTTCTCTTTCAGAATTTGTTTTGCCTGGGCGATTATTTTTTCGCCGATTTTGGTAGGAGTTATAGGGTGTTTATCGCGCCTGTAAATTATTATGCCGAGCTCCTCTTCGAGCTTTTGAATTTGCATACTGAGGGTCGGCTGCGTAACGTAACAATTTTGGGCTGCTTCCGAAAAACTGCCGTATTTTTCTACCGCAATCAAATATTCGAGTTGTACCAGCGTCATATTTTATATATAGAATAAATCTATGCAAATATAAGAATTATTGATTTGATTTATAAGCTTAATTATGCGATTTTACACTTGTAATTATTTGAAATAAAATTTACTATATTTATAAACGGGCCAAAAATAACACCCCGCTTAATAACACAGTGTAGAAAATTGAAGAAACCAACAGAAATATTAAACAAAAAAAAGCGAGGACAATTATGAGTAACAATCCAAACGAAGGCGCAAAATGTCCCTTCCCGCACGGAGGCGGAGCTAAAGGAACCACAAACCAGGATTGGTGGCCGAATCGTTTACGACTCAATATTTTGAGACAACATTCGGAACTATCCAATCCGCAGGACAAAGATTTCAATTACAAAGAAGCATTCAAGAGTCTCGATTACGAAGCTCTCAAGAAGGACCTGAAAGATTTAATGAAGCAGTCGCAGGACTGGTGGCCTGCGGATTTCGGTCATTACGGACCGCTATTTATCAGAATGTCGTGGCATGCCGCGGGAACGTATCGAATAGGCGACGGAAGAGGAGGAGCCAACGGAGGCTTCCAGCGATTCGCGCCTTTGAACAGCTGGCCGGACAACGCCAATCTGGATAAAGCCCGCCGCCTGCTCTGGCCGATTAAGAAAAAATACGGCAATAAAATTTCGTGGGCAGATCTGCTCGTCCTGGCTGGCAACGTCGCCATGGAAGACATGGGCTTTAAAACATTCGGCATCGGTGCCGGCAGAGAAGACGCATGGGAACCGGACGAAAGCATTTACTGGGGCTCCGAAAAAGAATGGCTCTCCGACGAAACTCGTTATGAAGGCGAACGCAATCTGGAAAATCCTCTCGCCGCAGTCCAGATGGGATTGATTTACGTTAATCCCGAAGGACCCGGAGGCAAACCCGACCCGGTTGCGGCTGCCAAAGACATTCGGGAAACTTTCAGACGTATGGGAATGAACGACGAAGAAACGGTGGCGTTGATCGCAGGCGGTCACACTTTCGGAAAAGCTCACGGTCAGGGCGACCCGAAGTTGATGGGCCCGGAACCCGAAGCCGCCGATATCGAAGAGCAGGGACTCGGATGGAAATACAAATATAAATCAGGAAAAGGTCCCGATACATTGACGGGTGGTCCGGAATTAACCTGGACTACTACTCCGACCAAATGGGGACACGATTTCTTCAAACATCTTTTTGAATATGAGTGGGAATTGACAAAGAGTCCTGCAGGGGCATATCAATGGGTGGCAAAAAATGCGGAACCGACAGTTCCGGATGCCCATGACCCGAACAAAAAACATCGTCCCGGAATGCTGACTACCGACCTTTCATTGAGATTCGATCCTGAATACGAAAAGATATCGAGAAAATTTTATGAAAATCCCGAATTGTTCGCGGACGCCTATGCCCGCGCCTGGTTCAAATTATTGCACAGGGATATGGGGCCGAAGACGAGATATCTCGGTCCTGAAGTGCCCGAAGAAGATTTAATCTGGCAGGATCCTATTCCCCCGGTCGATTACAAACTGGTCGATAAAAACGATATTGTCGAATTGAAGAAAAAAATACTCGAGTCGGGACTTTCAATCTCGGAATTGGTTAAAGTTGCCTGGGGTTCGGCATTCACATATCGCAATTCGGATAAAAGAGGCGGAGCAAACGGCGCGCGCATCAGACTCGAACCTCAGAAAAACTGGGAAGTTAATAATCCCGCTGAATTGAAAAAGACGCTGGACGTTCTCGAAAAAATACAAAGCGAATTCAATTCGGCTCAGAAAGACGGCAAGAAAATTTCTCTGGCGGATTTGATTGTGCTTGCCGGCAGCGCCGCAGTTGAAAAAGCCGCTAAAGACGCGGGCTTCGATATCGAAGTTCCGTTTACTCCCGGCAGAAACGACACAACTCAGGACTTAACCGACGTTGAGTCGTTTGCCGTTCTGGAGCCGATTGCAGACGGGTTCCGTAATTATGCCAAAGAAAATGCCGCAGTATGCGCAGAGCATATCCTTGTAGACAAATCCCAATTGTTGACGCTTTCCGTGCCCGAAATGACCGTATTGGTAGGCGGTATGCGCGCTTTGAATGCCAACTTCGACAATTCCGATAACGGTATATTCACAGAAAGACCGGGTCAATTGACAAACGATTTCTTTGTCAATCTGCTCGATATGGGAGTCGAATGGAAAGCCGCAGACGAAATGAAAACCAAATTCGAGGGACACGATAGAAAAACAGGCAAGCCGAAATGGAAAGCTACGCGCGTCGATTTGATATTCGGACATAATTCGGAATTGCGCGCCGTAGCCGAGTTCTATGCATGCGACGACAATAAAGAAAAATTCGTAAGGGATTTTGTTAAAGCCTGGACGAAAGTGATGGAACTCGACAGATTCGATTTGAAATAAATAAGCGACGCTTTGAAGTCTTCTTTTACAAAAAGCCGCGGCAAATTGCTGCGGCTTTGTTTTAATAAAAAATTTGAAAGTGTGGCATTCATTGATAAATAGCTCGCCGTTCGATCATACCCGTAAATAGTTTAATTCTGCAGGACAAGAAATTTCGAGATTGCCGTATATGAAGAACAGCGGCAATATCAGTTAAACTATTTTTCATGTAAAAGTTATTTAAAGTCCGTAATGAATTTTATTTAGCCATTATATGTTGAAATGATAATTCCCTTTATTTACGATGAAGAAAATTTACCGAATGCGGAATAATTTTATATATATCCAAAAAAACGAAAGTGAATATGAAAATACATTTTTTAATCGCGTCACTTTTTTTATTTGTTTCAACCTATTCGTACGGACAGGGTTGCAGCGACGCGGGCGTCTGTACGATAAACGGTTTAAAACCTCATGGTCAGGAAAGCGCTAATTCTATAAACAATCAATTTAAAATAGGCGGATTCTTCGGAGTTGCCGACAATTCCGTAAACGTCTATGGTAATTACCTGGAGTATAACGGAAGAGTAACAGGTAAATACGGAGTGGATATAAAAATTACCTCGATAGCCCAAAGCGGCAACGATATATCGAAGCGGGGACTTTCGGATGTTTTTCTCAATCTGAATTATTTTGCGGCAGATAGGTTCGTGATTACCGCAGGCGCTAAAATTCCTTTGTCCGACGCCAATAGAAAATTAGACGGGCTTTCGTTACCGATGGATTATCAACCGACTTTAGGAACTCTCGATTTAATAATGGGAGCGGCATATGCAATTAATAACTTTCAGATAGTAGCTGCGATACAGCAGCCTTTAAGTCAAAACGGGAATGAATTTATTTCAGGGGATTATCCTGCAAATTCGCCATTGCGAAATTTCCAAACGACGAATAAATTCAAACGGAGCGGAGATGTACTGCTTAGAGTTTCCTATCCGATAAGGTTATACCGGGATCTTACGATAACTCCGAGTATATTGCCTATCTATCATCTTGCGAACGATAAATATACCGACGAATATGAAATTGAAAATGAAATTATCGGTTCTCGCGGTTTGACGCTCAACGGCAATATTTATCTGGATTATAAATTGAATGAGGAAAACAGTGTTCAATTAAACGTAGGAGCTCCGTTTATAGTTAGAGATTCCCGTCCGGATGGTTTAACGAGGAGTTTTATTGCAACATTGGAATACAAAATTACTTTTTGACATTTAATCTATATAATATATAAATCGGTTTTAAGAATGCGTTAAGCGCATAGCTATTGTATAAAAGCAGAGTACGGTATTAATTTGAAAAAAGAACTGAAGAAAAAAACGACTGCTATGATTAATTTTTTCAAGAAAGTAAGACTAAAACTTTTATTCGACGGAAAATTGCAAAATTATCTTAAATACGCGACAGGGGAAATAATACTTGTGGTTATCGGCATCTTGATAGCTCTTCAGATAAACGACTGGAACGAAAACCGGAAATTGAATGGTATTAGAAATATTTACTACCGACAGATTCTAATCGATTTGGACCGCGAAATTAAGAATGTTAATTCTCGAATTGACAGTCTGGAAAAGAGCGTTAATTCATATAATGCATATAAAGAATATGTTTCTTCGGAAAATCCGACGTTAGAGCAAACATCAATGGCTTTGAGCGGGGTTGATGAGACGTTTAATTACATGTCGTTTAATTCGAGCACAATCGAATCGCTCGAACTAACCGGAGATATTAAATTGATACCCAGGAATTTAAGAACGGAGTTAATAAACTTAAGACGAGCTCAGAAAATTATGACCACCGTGGCTACCGATAATGACAATGTTTATTTGTTTAATCTTCAGAAGGCGGGCAATCTGGGTTTTTATCAAATATTGAATGGCCGCGCTGTAAACGGACCAATTAAAAATAACGACATCGCAGATAAAATAAAGCGGAATTACGCCGATATCATTTTAATTGCCGATGCGGCTTATGCGCTGAAGAATTTTACCGAAAAACAAAAAATCTATGTATTCAAAACAATGTTAAAACGGATCGATACAATAAGAAAAATGATTCAACGGGAGCTGGACAAATAATTCCTCCGCAATAAAAGCGCAAGAATATTTATATAAATAGCGTAATACATCATTGTTGTTTTATTATTATTCGATTGATAGTTGATTGCGTATATCTCCGGTTCATTTAACGTCAAAGAATCAGTGAAAAAGTTTAGAAAATATCATTACAAAAAAGTAGCCGCTTTATGATAAAATTGTTTAGAAATATACGGCAAAAGCTTCTGTCGGAAGGGAAATTGCAGAAGTACCTTAAATACGCCGCGGGAGAAATTATACTCGTGGTTGTCGGAATTCTGGTTGCGCTTCAAATAAATAACTGGAGCGAATCGATTAAAAACCGGGAGCTGGAATCGGTTTACTTGAGGGAGATGCTGGAAGATTTCAAAAGCAATCTGCAAAAATCGGAAGACACAATCGAATGGATTAATGAAGTGATACCGGAGATGATTACGCTGCTCGAACAATCGTCGCTCGATAAACCCGATATCCCGGTCGATTCGCTCAACTACAATTTTTCGTCTCTCCTTACAATGCCCACATACAACAGCACCGACAGGGTCTACCAGAATTTAGTCGGGTCGGGCGATTTTAAAATTATTACTTCGCGGGATTTGAAAAACGATATTGCAAACTATTACAAAGCCGTCGATTTAATAGAACTCGTACAAAGAACTCACGAAATGGAGCTCGTAAATTCGATCCAGCCTTACATAATCGACAATATGGATTTTCAATCCGTCGGCGTTTATTTGCTGGACGACTGGGACATGCCGCCGGCGGACGATTATGAACGGATTCTAAAAGTTATGAAAAGCAGAGAGTTCAGAAATATTATCATGCTAAAGTTGTCTATACTGTCCGACCTGTTGGAGCAAAACGAGAACATTAAAGAAATCAACAAAAAGCTTGTGGCGTCAGTGGAAAAACATTTCGAGTAAATCCGGTTGACTAATAGCGGTCTTCGCTTTAATTTGAAGCGCCGATAAAAAAGGAGATTGCGCATGAAAAACACCAGGATATTCAAAATGCCCTTTGCAAGCGTTTATCCGCACTACGTTAGCAAGGCTGAAAAAAAAGGACGCACCAAAGACGAGGTGGATACTGTAATTTGCTGGCTTACGGGGTACGACAGGAAAGGTCTTCAAAAACAGATAGACAAAAAAGTCGATTTCGAAACTTTTTTTGCCGAAGCGCCGGCAATCAATCCGAACGTCTCAAAAATTACCGGAGTTATTTGCGGATACAGAGTTGAAGAGATAGAAGACCCGCTGATGAGGAATATCCGTTACATGGACAAACTCGTCGACGAACTTGCGAAAGGGAAATCTATGGAAAAGATTTTGAGGGAGTGAGTTTTATGACCCGGCGCTTGCTTCCTTGTCTGCGATTTACAAACCTACCCATGTAACTTGTAGAAAGATATTCCAGTCTTAAGATGTAAGAAAAATAGGATTAATATGAAGCGCTTAATCGGACTTCTTTATTTATGTTTATTATGGTTTCCCTTTGTTTCCTATCCTTTACCGGGAGATTGTGACGGCGGAAAAGATTGCGAGAAAAAACATGACTTCTTTTATAAAATTGAAAACAAAATAAAAACTGTGTTTAATGATTACGGATTGAGAGGCGATTTTCTGATAGCTGTAGTTGATGAATGCGGCGTGAATGGCTATGCCGTTATTAATCGTAATATTATTGAAGGCAGATACACGGATCTTAACATCGATTCTCCATTTTATATAGCGTCGCATACGAAGGCATTTACCGGCGCTTTAATGTGTATGCTCGATGAAGAAGGAACGCTGGACTTGAATAAATCTATTGCAGACTATTTACCGGAATTGAATTTTGGAGGCGGAATAAATACGGCTGACATTACGTTGAAAAGCCTTTTGAATCATACGCACGGCATATTCAGCGTCAGGCTAACATGGAAAACGGCTTTCCTGGGTTACAGCGGTTTAAACTCGGAAATTCTGGAAGACATTAATAATGATTTTATATATGATCCGTCGCATAAATTCCGATATTCGAATGTCGGCACGATTGTGGCGGCTATAATCGCAGAAAAAGTTACGGGAAAAAATTGGAAAGAATTAATGCGGGAAAAAATATTTGTGCCGTTGAAAATGGAACATACAAGTTGTAACGTTTCCGATTACAACGCCGATTTAATCCGACCTTCGGTTATCGTATCTCGGAATAATGAAATCATTTCCTCCGGCTTTTATAAAAAAGATATAACCATGCACGCTTCCGGCGGTATTATTTCAACGACAAAAGATTTATCGCTTTGGCTGGCGGCTAACATTAGACAGGATGAAATTTTAATGAATAAGAAAAGTTGGATTCTTTTGCACTCGCCGTCTGCGTTACAAAACAGAAAATATTTTACATACGATCGCTTTGGATACGGTTTGGGCTGGGATATTGCCGAATATAATGGAGATACAATATTAACCAGGTTCGGCGGCTATGCCGGCATCAGCTGCCATATATCTTTCATTCCGAAGAAAAAAATTGGCATAATTGCTTTCTCTACGGATAACCGAGCCTTTCTATTGCCGCATCTTATGGCGAATTATGTTTATAATTTGATGTCTGAACGGGATGCAGAAAGCATTATTGAAAATGAGCTTGCGTTTTTTAGGGAAGCATTTCTTAAACAAAATAATTTATCTTATCCGTCCGATTCTCTTTTGTTGCAAGCAAACAACAGAAACGATGCAATCACCGGAATATATCAAACCGATTCTTGGCCTTCGATTGAGATAAAAAAATCGGGGAACTATTATAACTTTATATGGGGAGTTCTAAAAGGCAAGATTTATTTGAAAGACGACTCGTCGTTTACGACTAATACCGGCGTAATTATCAGAGATTTCAAAATAAAAAACGATACTCTGTTTACAGGATCGTTAATCTTTATTAAAAATATGAAAAAATAGAAAATATTTTTTGCCTTAATTATTATATAAAGTTCGCTATATTTATTTGCTCCAAAACATAGAGTTAAACTAAAAGAAATGAATCTTGCGGATATCGGTTATACCGTATTTCTAGAAAAAAGCGAATTTCAGTCGCTCCCGGAGGGCTTACAAACAGGAAGAGTTGCCGCGGAACATAAAGAAAGGTACATTGTTCTTACTTCCGAAGGCGAATACGAAGCGGAAATTACAGGCAATATGCGTTTTTCAGCCGAGTCGAGAATGGACTTTCCTGCCGTAGGCGACTGGGTTCTGTTAACTGCTTATGCAAACGACTTCGCGGTAATCCATAAAATATTGCCGCGCTATTCGATTCTGGAAAGAAAAGCTGCGGGTAATTCGAGTGAAGCCCAAATAATTGCAACAAATGTCGACTATGCGTTTTTAATTCAATCCGTCGACAGGGACTTTAACGTCAACCGTATCGAACGTTATCTGACGCTTTGTTATTCTTCCGGCATTAGTCCCGTCGTCGTTCTGACGAAAATCGATCTGATTGACGCTGCGACGCTCGCTTCGATTAAATGTAGCGTGGAAAAAAGGATCATAAATGTTCCCGTTGTAACCGTAAGCAACATTACAAAAGAGGGCTTGAACGATCTGGAAAAGCTAATTGAGAAAGGAAAAACCTGCTGCTTGCTCGGTTCCTCCGGCGCCGGAAAATCGACTCTTATTAACAACCTAGCAGGTAAAGATATAATGCGAACGGACGTCGTCAGCGAAAGCACAAACAAAGGCAGGCATGTAACGACCCACAGGGAATTAATCGTTCTCGATAAAGGCGGAGTGTTGATCGATAATCCCGGCATGAGGGAAGTGGGAATTACCGATATGTCGACCGGACTGGAAAAGACTTTCGAGCTTATTTACGAACTTTCTACAGACTGCAAATTTAAAGACTGCACGCACACTAATGAACCGGGCTGCGCCGTATTGAAAGCAGTCGGCTCGGGTCAAATCGACAAGGCTTTGTACAAAAATTTTTTGAAACTCGAAAAAGAGAAAAATTACTATGAAATGTCAGCTCTGGAAAAACGGCAAAAAGACAAGAACTTCGGCAAGATGATAAAGAATTTTAAAAAAGAGATTAAGAAGAAGAAATAGAAAACATAATCAAGAAGCCTAGCTATTAGACCGCAGCAGTAAACAGCCCTGCCATTTTTAAATTGGATATAAATATCCCCTGAGTTATATTCACAATACAAATCATTAGTAAGTTATTTATTCCGACATGGAACTAATTCTTTTTTTTATATCGTTTAGAGCATAAATGCAATATTAATAAAGGGAATATGAGTTTTAAAATATATTTAGAGACTTCTTTTAAGACTTCGGAATTAATTACCAAACAATACAGCACATCATTTTCGTGGGCGACTTTCTTTCTCGAAAAGGATAAACGAAAAGCGATTTATGCCATTTACGGCTTTGTTCGTTTAGCAGACGAAATTGTGGATACTTTTCACGAGTACGATAAGTTATTCTTGCTAAATGAACTACGACAAGATCTTTATTATGCCCTCAATAATAAGATATCTATCAACCCGGTGTTAATGTCTTTCGCGGATACTGCTATTAAGTACGACATTAAAAAAGAACAAATAGAATCTTTTTTGAAAAGTATGGAAAGCGATTTGACAAAGAGCAATTATTATTATCAGGAAGAATTAAACGAATACGTTTACGGCTCTGCAGACGTTGTCGGTTTGATGTGCCTCAAAGTATTTTGTAATGGCAATACCGGTTTGTATAAAGAATTGGAATTGCCTGCCCGCAAATTGGGGTCTGCCTTTCAAAAAGTTAACTTCCTGCGAGATTTAAAAAACGACATAAATGAGTTGAATAGAAATTATTTTCCTGAAATTATTAATGGAGTATTTGATGTTGTTACGAAAGAAAAAATCGAAGCGGTTATAGACTCGGAATTCCGTGAAGCATATGAAGGACTGAAACGGCTGCCGGGCAAGTCTAAATTGGCTGTCGCTTTAGCTTATTTCTACTATATGGCATTGTTTAAGAAAATTAAAAAAGCAACGCCCGAAATGGTTCTTTCAAAAAGATTCAGAATCTCCAATTTCAGGAAATCGCTTATTATGTTCAAAGTGTTTCTTATGTATAAACTGAAAATCATATAAATAATAGTTATGAATTATTTTCCTAAGAATAAAATTAACGAATCTGAAATCAGAAGATTTGTTGTAATCTATTATATAGTAGGAGTAGTGGGCTTTATTCTACCATTCACTCGGGGATTATTTACCGCACTGATACCGATATCTCTTCTTATAAGCGTTTACTTAGTAATTTTGTATCATAATAATTATAATTTCTTTTCTGTAGCTGGCATGATATCTGTTTTTTTTCTTGGATATATTATCGAAGTGATAGGCGTTCAAACCGGGCAGATATTCGGGCGCTACATATACGGAAATGCTCTCGGCCCAAAGTTATTCAGAGTTCCTTTGATAATTGGGATTAATTGGCTTATCTTGTCCTATGCCTCAGTTTCTTTGTTAAACCAATTTAAGATACGAAAACCTTTAGCCTTATTCCTGGCGCCTTTGTTAATGGTTTTTTATGATTTCTTTCTTGAGCAGGTAGCCGGCAAACTGGATATGTGGTATTGGGAAAATTTAGATGCTCCTGTTAATAATTATATTGCATGGTATATTGCCGGTTTTGTCATGGTTCTAATTCTTTTAGTAGCCAGAGTTAATTTTAAAAATTCCGTGGCTCCTGTAATATTTAGTAGCCAGTTTGCTTTCTTTTTTTTATTGTCGTATTTAATTTGATTCGCCATGCTAAAAGCCAAACATCACTTTTTTATTTATCCTATGTTCAAATGTCTTACTAAAATACTTTTAAAAAGAAATTTTAATAAATGTATAATAAATGGCGAATTTGAAGATAATGGGAAATCTGTTCTTGTTATTTCAAACCATGTAAGCTGGTGGGACGGTTTTTGGATAATGCATCTGAATCTGAAGTTATTAAAACGCCGGTTTCATTTTATGATGCTTGAAGAACAACTTAATAAACATTGGTATTTTCAATACAGCGGCGGATTCTCCATAAAGAAAAAATCTCGTTCCATTTTGGAAACAATAGACTATACTGCAGAACTGTTATCGTCTAATGAAAATATGGTTCTTTTATTCCCGCAGGGTGAAATTAAATCGGTATATGACAGGAATATTAAGTTCGAAAAGGGGGTGGAACGCATTTTAATGAAATCTCCGTCAGAAACTCAAATTTTATTTGTTGTTAACCTTATTGATTATTTTTCACAAAAGAAGCCTGCTTTGTATATGTATATTAATACCCTGCATAAAACAATTAGAAGCGTTGATTTTCTAGAAAAAGAGTATATAAAATTCTATTCTGAGGCAATAAACAAACATATCGCCAACGTATGAAATATATCGCCTATATAACGTTCGTTTTTATAACAATACAATTGTTAAACTTAATTATAAATTTTCTTTTCCGTCAAAAATTAAAGTCGACTTATAAAACTAAGCAAGAAAAGATTTCCATTTTAATTCCGGCGCGCAACGAAGAGAAAAACATTGCCGGGCTCTTGAATAATTTAACAAAGATTAAAAATGCCAATCTCGAAATAATAGTATATAACGACGGCTCGAATGACAATACAGCAAAGATTGTCGAAGATTTTGTTGAGTCGGACGGTAGAATAAAATTGATAACCGGGGAGGCATTGCCGGATGGATGGCGAGGTAAAAATTTTGCATGCCACCAAATGTCGAAAATTGCTATGGGTGATTATTTCCTTTTTATTGACGCCGACGTACGGATAGAAGGTGATATTATCACTGATGCCGTTGCATATGTAAAAAAATATGGACTGGGGTTGTTGTCTCTATTCCCAAAGCAAATAATGGTTACATTCGGCGAAAAAATATCTGTGCCTGTCATGAATTATATATTGCTGACTTTACTCCCTCTGGTGCTTGTGCGGTTATCGCCTTTCAAATCTCACTCCGCGGCGAACGGTCAGTTTATGTTTTTTGATGCAAAGACGTATAAACGGTTTATGCCGCATAAAATGTTCAGGAATTCTTTGGTAGAAGATATAGAGATCGCAAGATACTTGAAATCAGAAAAGACGAAAATTGCTTGTGTCACCGGAGACGAAAGAGTCGTTTGCCGGATGTACAGTTCTTATGCAGAAGCGCTAAATGGATTTTCTAAAAACATATTGATGTTTTTCGGAAACAGTTTGACTGCAGCTTTGATATTCTGGACCTTTTCGGCATTGGGTTTTGTGCCCGTCCTTTTAAGTATGAGCGAATATTTTCATGTTTATTTAATAATATTCTTGTCGATACAGTTTTTGTATTCAAGTACAAGCAAAGAGAATATGGCGGAAAATTTGTTCCTTTTCCCTTTGCAGATGTTATTCATGCTTCATGCAATTTTAAATGCTGTGCTAATCAGAATAGGGAAGCCATATATATGGAAAGGAAGATATATATAATATTTCTTTTGCTAATTATTACGATCGGAAATTTATACTCCCAGAATAACAAATCGATTTATACAGCTTATGTCAGTAATCAAATGGATTTGTGGAAAACAGCCATGGATTCAATTGAATCGGGCGGCGAGCTTACGGATGCTCGCTATCTTGAGCTGCTAAATTATTATTACGGATATACTGCATGGTGTATCGATCAAAAAAATTATAAAGATGCGGAAAAATATATAGAAAAGTCGGAAGATATTATTGAGAAACTGGAAAAGAGAAATTACGAAATGTCGTCTCTCTATTCATATAAATCGGCTCTTATTGGTTATGAGATAGCTCTTTCTCAGTATAAAGCTCCGTTTATAGGAAAGAAAAGTATCAGATATGCAAATGAATCAGTAAAAACAGATTCCTCAAACCCGATGGGATATATTCAATTGGGTAATATAGAGTATTATACTCCGGGTTTATTCGGAGGCTCCAAAGAGGAAGCGTTGGTTTATTATATGCGTGCACTTGATTTAATGGAAAAAGACACTATCTGGTTGAGGAATAACTGGAATTATCTCAATCTGCTGGTAAACATTATAAATACCTATACGGAACTTGAAGAATATGACAAAGCGAAAGAATATTGTATCAAGGCGCTGCAAATAGAACCCGAATTCGATTGGGTCAAAAATAACCTATATCCAAATTTACACGGGAAGAGATAATATGAATAAAAAAGTATTAATAGTCGGAACCGGCATGGGCGGGCTGGCTACAGGAATGCGATTAACCGCTAAAGGTTATAAGGTGGTATTTGTCGAGAAAAATAACAAACCGGGCGGCAGACTTAATCAAATAAAAGAGGAAGGCTTTACTTTTGATACAGGTCCTAGTTTTTTCAGTATGCCTTACGAATTTGAAGAACTGATGGCCGACTGCGGAATTGAAATGCCGTTTGAATTTATCGAGCTTGATCCGCTCTATACTGTTCATTTTAAAAACAAAAATAAGCCGTTTTACCTGTTCAAAGACATTAAAAAATTGAGTGAACAATTCGAGAAATATGAGCCGGGATTCGAAAAAAAATTCGAGGCGTATTTGAAAAAGTGCGAACAATTGTATAAAGATACGGTGGATATTGTGATTAAACAAAATTTTGATTCGATATTTGAATTTATACTGGCGTTGATGAAGGTCAATCCTGTACATCTGCCTGTTCTCATTAAATCATTTTGGGAGCAAACCAATTTCTTTTTCGACTCAAAAGAAGTACGTCAGATAGTTTCTTTGATCGCATTCTTTTTGGGGCGTACGCCGTTCGATACAAATGCGGTATATACATTATTGTCCTATATAGAATTTAAACATACCGGGTATTACAACGTTAAAGGGGGAATGTATACGATTGTAAAAAGTCTGATAAAACACCTTGAAAAGATGGGCGTAGAATTTTATTACGAAACTGAAATTATAGATTATCAGGAAAAAAGTAATATGTTATCGTCTCTTATTGACAGTACTGGGAAAGAATGGACGGCTGATATATTTGTAATAAATTCCGATGCGGCTTTTTTTAGGGGGGCTGTATTCAAACGAAAAAAATTTACCGAAAAGAAACTTAACAAAATGAACTGGACTATGGGTTATCTGACAGCCTATATTGGAGTCAATTGCAAACTGCCGCAAGTAGAACACCATAATTATTTCCTGGGCGATAATTACGAGGAATATTCCCGTGATGTTATGCGCAACCCCGGAGTTTTGGAAAAACCGTATTATTATGTGAATCTACTCTCAAAATATAATAATGAATGCGCCCCTGAAGGGTGCGAAGCGCTTTTCTTCGTCTGCCCGGTTCCAAATCTGATTTATAAAAAAGACTGGTCAGACAAGGAGGCTATTACAGACAGTATTATATATGATTTCTCCGAAAGAATTGGACATGACATATCCAAAAATATAATATACAGGAAAGTCTTTACTCCGGAAGATTGGCAGGAAAAGTTTAATTTATATAAAGGTTCCGGTTTGGGTTTGGCTCATGATATAGGACAAGTCGGGGCTTTCCGACCAAAAAATTATGACGAGAAATTCAAAAATACTTTTTACGTAGGCGCATCGACAGTGCCGGGAGCCGGCCTGCCAATGGCTGTAATAAGTTCTTGTTTGACGGTAGAACGTATTTTAAGACTAGAATCAGTTTAACAAAAAAATCCCGGCTATGCATTCAAGCATAAACCGGGATAAAATAGATGAGGGAGGAAGTTCGTTTATACGTCGAAATATTGCTCGAATTCGAACGGATGAGGACGCAAAGCCAGCGGTTTGACTTCTCTGTCCATCTTGTAATTTATCCATGCGTTGATAACGTCTTCCGTAAATACGTTGCCTTTCAGTAAGTATTCGTGGTCGTCGGCCAAGGCTTTCAAAGCGGCGCCGAGCGATTCGGGAGTCGAAGGCACGCCTTTTAATTCTTCGGGCGACATATCGTAAATGTCTTTGTCGAGCGGATCGCCCGGATCGATGCGGTTCATTACGCCGTCCAATCCCGCCATCAATATTGCCGAGAATGCCAGATACGGGTTGCTCGACGGGTCGGGGCAGCGGAATTCGACTCTTTTAGCCTTCGGCGAATTAGAGTACATCGGTATGCGAATCGACGCGCTTCTGTTGCGCTGCGAATAAGCCAGATTGACCGGAGCTTCGAATCCGGGAACGAGTCGTTTGTACGAATTTGTAGTCGGATTTGTAAATGCCAACAACGAAGGAGCGTGTTTCAAAATACCGCCGATGAAATAGAGCGCCGTTTCGCTCAGTCCGGCATAACCGCCGCCTGCAAAGAGCGGTTTGTTTTTGAGCCACAAACTTACGTGAACGTGCATACCGCTGCCGTTATCGCCGAAAATCGGCTTGGGCATGTATGTAACTGTTTTCTTGTGTTTACGCGCTGTGTTTTTTACAATATATTTGAACATCAACAACTGGTCGGCAGCTCTGAGTAACGGCGCAAATTTCATGTCGATTTCGCACTGACCGCCGCTTGCCACTTCGTGGTGCTGAGCTTCGACGTCGATGCCGACTTTTATTAAATTCTGTACCATTTCGTTTCTCAGATCGACTAATTGGTCTGTAGGCGGAACCGGGAAATAACCTTCTTTGTAACGCGGCTTGTATCCGAGATTCGGATTCTCTTCGCGTCCGGAATTCCATTTGCCTTCGATCGAGTCGACCTGATAGAATGAAAAGTTGGGACCGGAATCGAAACGCACGTCGTCGAAAACAAAGAATTCTGCTTCGGGACCGAAATATGATGTGTCGGCGAGTCCTGTAGACTTCAGATACGCTTCCGCTTTTTGAGCGATGTTACGCGGGCAGCGGTCGTATTTTTCTTTGGTCGCCGGTTCGTAAACGTCGCAGATTAAAGAAATTGTCGGCGCATCGATAAACGGATCGACAAACATTGTGTTCGGATCCGGAATTATCAGCATGTCGCTTTCGTTGATTCTTTTCCAGCCTCTCATCGAGGAGCCGTCGAAGCCAAATCCGTCTTCGAAAGAAGATTCGTCGAAAACGCTTACCGGAACTGTAAAGTGTTGCCATTGTCCCGGAAAGTCCATGAATTTCATATCGACGAATTCGATATTGTTTTTCTTTATGAAGGAAAGAACTTTTTCGGCTGCTGATTCTTTTTCTTTGCCCATTTGTTACTCCTATAAATTGATACTTGTCGTTTCTTTGATTGTCGATAAAATAAAATTAGTCACAGTGCGGGTGACTCCGGGCCACGATTGAATCTTATTGAGCAGCTGTTCGAGGGATTTGGTGTCTTTTACTATTGCTTTGAGAATATGCGAACCTTCGCCCAGAACAGCATAGCATTCGAGAATCTCCGGAGTCTTTTTAACATGTTCGGCAAGTTTTTCGTAGTTCTTCGAGGAATCCATCATTACGATAATGAACGCCATAATATCGTAGCCGAACACATGACGATTTAGTTTGGCGTGATAACCTTCGATTATTCCGTGTTCTTCCAGCTTTTTGAGCCGTTCGCTGAGCGAAGGAAGGGATAAGCCGATCAATTCGGCAAGTTCGCTCCGTTTTGTTCTGCCGTTTTCCTGAAGTTTTTTCAGGATGGCAATATCTAAGTCGTCTAACATAACACACTCTTATTTATTTAGGTAAATATAAAATTATGGCTTAAAATATAAGGGATGCAGAAATTAGATGCAAACCTTTTTTTTATAATAGGAAATTTTTTACGATTATTAAGCAGCGTCTATTTTTTTATTAACAATAAAAGGGTTTTGTTATTTTAAATCAGCCGATTTAATAATACACAGGCAATTTATGTTCTGGCTTAAAATTATAAAAGATCTTATTAAAATTTTCAGGGAAGGGCAAACGCCCGCGCAAATTGCGGGCGGCTTTGCGCTTGGAATGGCAATCGGTTTGTCTCCTTCTTTTAATCTGCAGGGTTTGATTATATGGATATTGCTGTTGTCGCTCAACGTAAATCTGGCTGCGGCGCTCCTTGCAATTACTTTCTGTAACCTGCTGGCATATCTTTTCGATCCGTTTTTTCACTGGCTCGGGTATCAAATTCTTACACAAGTCGATTTTCTTAAAGGATTGTGGACGTATCTTTATAACGCTCCTCTGGCGCCTCTGACAAATTTCAACAACACGGTTGTTATGGGAAGTTTTATTACGGCTCTGATTTTGTTCCTGCCGGTTTATATCGGCATGAAAAAGTTGACCGTTCTCTATAGAAAAAAACTCTATTCGAAAATACAGAAACTTAAAATTTACGAAGCGCTCCGGAATAACGATATAATCAAGTGGTATATGAAAATCAGGGATATGCAGATATGAGAAAGGGATTTGTCTTTTTCCTGTTGTTTTTCATCCTCGCCGTAAGCGCGGTTGTTTATTTCTTTGCCGACAGATGGATCGAAAGCGCCATCGAATCTTCGATTGAATCGGTAACGGGAGCTAAGGCGGAAATCGACGATCTGCATCTGAGTTTTATCCCGCTCGAAATAACCTGGAAACGACTTCAAATTGCAAATCCCTATAATACAAAAACAAACGCTCTCGAAACCGGCGAGGTTAAATTCGGAGTCGACTTCAATCAACTTCTCAGAAAAAAGATTATTATAGAACGGATTGACGTAGACGGTTTACAGATACTTAGCAAAAGAGCAACCGACGGCGCATTGCCTGATGAAGAGAGAAAGAAATCGACTTTTTACAGAGCGGAAAAATCGTTTACTCAGTCGTACCGAAAAGCTTTCGACGAGTTGATGGAAAACGTCCCGCGTTTCGATCTGAAAGACATTAAAAGAAATTTCAACCCGGACAGTCTAATTAAACTGCTCGATCTTCAAACGTATTATTATGCGGATTCGCTCGGCAAAAAGGTCGCCGAAACCGCCGGACAATGGAATGACATCGTAAATCAATACGAAAGAAATAAAAATAAACTGATCGAACAGCTCGAAGAAATTAAGAAAATAGACCCGAAGAGTCTGAATAACGCTCAGAATATATTGGCGGCAATCGAAAAAGCCGACAAAGGATATAGGACATTAATGCAAATAAAAGCCGAGTATGAAGAACGATTCGATAAAATTAAACGAGAAGCGGAATACTACAAAAACGCGTTTGATACGCTGAGTAAAATTTCTTCGGAAGATTTTGAAAAACTGAAACGGATGGCGAGGCTACCCGACATAAAATCGCCGAAACTGGCGCCCGTAATTATCGGAAACGAAATTCAGGAACGCGCAATGAATTACATTGCATATGCAGAATTGATTAACGCAAGCGTTCAAAAATACAAACCAGAGCCCGACTACGAAAAACCTCCGCGCTTCGAAGGACAGAATATCGAATTCCCCGCCGAAGGCAGATACCCAGATCTCTGGATAAAGAAAATCAAAGTAAACGGCGGGAATCCAGGCAGCGGAATTTTTGTGGGCGTAGGTATAATTGAAAACGTATCCGACAATCAAAACTTGACCGGCGAGCCTATCACATTCAAACTCGAAGGCGAGTTGAGCAATAGCCGACGAGTATTAATTTCCGGAACAATCGAAAGAAGAAATTTTCGTAAAACAGATAAGTATACCGTTGAATTGCGGGGTGTGCCCGTAGGCAAAATAAAACTCGGCGCCAAGAAATTTCTGCCCGCCGAAATTAACGGCGCTTTATTGTCTACGAAAGCTGATATCTTTATCAATGAAAATAATCTGAACGTTATACTCGACAATACTTTTTCGAATATGATTCTCTTTTTCGAAAAGCAACCGGAATCGATAGTGGAAAGAATCGTCTACAATGCATTGAACAATATTAACAATTTAAATGCGACGCTCCGATTCTGGATTAACGGGGGAAAATACGATATATCGCTCGGCACAAATTTGGATGAAGAATTTGCCGCAGGAGTAAGAAAATCGATAGGACAGGAAGTGGAAAGATTGAAGAACACGCTGAAAGAACGATTCGACAAAATCGTGACAGCCAAACGAGCCGAACTTGAACAAATTTACAAGGAAAAAGTCGCCCCGATTGAAGAACAAATCAATAAGTACAAAGATTTATTGGAAAATTACGATAAGTCTATTGAAGAGAAGAAAAAGGAATTGAATAGAAGGCTTGAAGAAGAGAAAAAAGGATTCCTCGAAAAACAACTCAATAAATTCATTAAATAAAAGCTATGAAAAAAATCGTAGTGGTTGAAGACGATAAAGTTTTATGCGAAAATATAAAGTCCGCCCTGAGTCTGAGCGACTTTGAAGTGTTTATATCGCACGACGGACTCGAAGGTTTGAATCTAATAAAAGAAGTCAACCCCGACATTATACTCTGCGATATAATGATGCCTGAATACGACGGCTACTGGGTGCTCGAAAACGTCCGCCGGATCGATGAATTGAAAAATACACCCTTTATTTTTATAACGGCTAAATCGGAACGGGAAAATTTCCGGAGAGGGATGGAAATGGGCGCCGACGACTATCTTACCAAACCGTTCAGAATTTCGGAATTGACCAAAGCAGTAGAGGTGCAGCTTCAGAAGAAAGCCAATTTCGAATCCGCCGCCGGAAATAAATTAAATGCCGAGGATTTTCTGTTGGTCGATACGGGGAATAAAATCATTAAGGTTCCGGTTAAATCAATAATAATTATAGAAGCGGATAATGTTTACTCGGTGATTTCCACGCGCGAAGGCAAAACTTATGAAATAAGAAAATCCGTTTCGAATTGGGAGGAAATTTTACCGGAAAATTTCGTGCGCGTTCACAGAAGCGCAATTATCAATCTCGATTATGTTAAACAAATCGAAAAATTTTCAAATCAAACGATGCTGCTCCACCTCGATGGATACGACCGCCCCGTGCGAATGGGAAAAAGTTATTGGGCCGCTTTGAAAGATAAGGTTATAAAATAAAAAACTTACATTTTATTCCGTTCGCAGCTTCGTAGCGCCTGTTTGCAACAGCCACACGCCTTTCGCAACATAAATATTAACTGAATTAAGCTCCTTTCGATAATGGAGGTGTAATACAATATTTATTCTATAAAACAAATGGGAGCTGTTTTTATGAAAAAGAATATTCTGTTCATTGCGGCATTTACAATGCTCTTTAGTTTATCTTCCGGCATTTCTGCGCAGTCCGACCTTCAAATCTTCGGATTTTACCAGGTGCAAATTCAAAAAGTAAAAGGATTTTCAACGGTAAAAGGGGACGTGCCAACGCCCGCCGGCGTTATAAATATGACATTCCAGGACGAGCGCAACGACTATACTTCCTCGAATTTGCAGCAATTAAACGTATTCTTCAGAAAAGAAATTACATCCAAGCTGACTGCGTGGGTGAATTTTGAATATATCAATTCATTCTCGACCGAAAGGAAGTGGGGAGACCTGAATCTGGAAGAAGCCTGGGTTAACTACGATTTTAATCCGTATCTGAATATCAAAGCAGGTTATCTTATTCCAAAATTCAATTACATGAACGAAGTTAAAAACCGGATGCCTTTGCTGCCTTATATTGTTCGACCGCTTGTTTATGAAACGTCGCTTAAAAGCGTTATAAACTCAGGCGACTTTTTACCGGAAAGAGCTTTTTTACAACTCTCGGGTAAAGTCCTGAGCGGCGAAATGGAATTTAATTATTCCGCCTATATAGGACAGGCAGAACCCGAGTATGCATTATCCGGTGAAAATTATGGAGCTGCGGTAACGAGCACTGATACAACCAATTTCAAGTTATTCGGCGGCAGAGTAGGCTTTCAATACGATAATCTGAGACTCGGAGTTTCCGCTACGTTCGATAAAGACAATCAACAGGCAACTCTCAAAGAAGACGTCAACCGCACAAGGATCGGAGCCGATTTGGGCTTTACGTTTAACAGCGTGTTCATGGACGCAGAATATATTAAAGTAATGCTCGATTCTAAAAAATCCTCTGCTGATATGGATAAATTATTTTATTACGGAACGCTCGGTTACGACATCAACGACAAAGTGTTTTTGTATGCCACATACAGCTATCTGGAAGACAAGCAAGTTTCCTTCATGGCAAACGGTATGAAAGGAATCATGTTTGGAGCAGGTTTCAAACCTGTAAGCTCCGTTGTTCTGAAGCTTCAATACGCTTCTTATCAGGTTGAGGACGGTAAATTCCCGGTATTAATCGACTCCGCGCTGCCTCCTATTCAGGCGGATACCCAACTCGACTTTAAAGGTTATTTAATGGCGTTAAGTATAATGTTCTAATCCAATTCTAAACAATGGAGTGAAAAATGAAAAAGTTTATTTATCTCTTAATGGTTCTTTTTGCGGTCAACGGAGCTCTGATGGCTCAGGTTGCCGTGGTTGCGAATAAATCCGTCAAGGTCGACAAACTAGAATTAAGCGAAGTAGACAATATCTTCTCGCAAAAAGTATTGAAATGGACAGACGGACAAAAAATTGTTCTGATCGATCAAAGCGCAGACAGCGAAGCAAAAACCAAGTTCTATAATGTTTTGGGAAAAGAGCAAAGCGCACTGAAGAAAATATGGCTAAGAAAGCAATTAACAGGCGAAGCTTCGGCTCCTCAAAACGCAGGTTCGGATTCAGAAGTCATAAGCAAAGTATCTTCTACTCCGGGAGCAATCGGATACGTTAGCGAATCTTCCGTCAACGACAACGTAAAAGTGGTATTGATTATTAAATAAGTGAAGGATTTCCAATGCTGGCAAAAATTAAAAAATCGATAAAATATCAGGGAGTGGTAATATCAATGTTACCACTCCTGATTGTAATTCTCTTCTTCTCGATTTATTATCCGATGAAGCAGAGAAAGCTGGCGGAAAACAGTACTGAAACTCAAGCCCGAACGCTTTCCGAAATGCTGGCATTTTCTGTCGGCGCCGGACTGAACGACGGCAATTATGAATTGGTTCAGACGGCATTCGATTGGGCTAAGGACGATAAAAACGTCAGCTTTATTTCGATACTCGACGAAAACGGCGATCCGATTATCGAATATAATCCTTATAAATTCAATGTCGAAGAGATTTATAATGACAAGGAAATGTCGGCTACCAAAGACCTGTTGAAGAACACCGCCGATATTAAATATAAAAACAAGAATCTTGGAAAAATTGTTTTGTTATACGATTTGAAAAATCTTACATCCGAAATTAATAGCACGAGAACACTTACGATTATAGTGGCGGTTGTTATTTTACTCCTTGGCGCTCTCTACATATTCCTTTCATTCGGCAAATTTACTCGCAGCATTATCAGATTGCGAGACGCCGCTAAGTCGGCCAGCGAGGGAAATCTCAATGTGACAGTTGAAGACAAAAGGGAAGACGAAGTTGGCGATCTGATTGCTGCATTCAAAAAAATGATGGAAGATATCAAGGAATCGACCCAGGCGCTTGAAATCGAAAAGAAACAGGTCGAAAAGAAAGTCGAAGAAGCCGTTAGAGAAGCCGAAGAAAAGAGAATATATCTCACGGAGAAAATCAATTTAATACTCGAAAAGATGAATCAATTTTCTAGAGGCGATCTTTCGGTTCGTCTTGAAATCGAAAAAGACGACGAAATAGGACAACTTTTCAGCGGTTTTAATCAGGTCGTTGAAGACACGGGAAAAATAATTGCTTCGGTTTTCGAAATAGTGGAAACATTAACTTCAACTGCCAACGAAATATCTGCAAGTACAGAGGAAATGGCTGCCGGCGCTCAGGAACAAACGATGCAGACCAACGAAGTTGCCACCGCTATGGAGGAAATGACTTCTACCATAAGACAAACGACTCAAAATACGACAATAGCCGCGGATTATTCGAAAAAAGCCGGCGAGGCTGCGGAACGCGGCGGCAATGTTGTTAGAGAGACTGTGGAAGGAATGAACAAGATTGCCGAAGTTGTAAGTCAGGCTGCGCAAATTATTAAAGAGCTCGGCAACAGCAGCAATGAAATCGGAAACATCATTATGGTCATCGAAGAAATCGCAGACCAGACAAATCTGCTGGCGCTCAATGCCGCCATTGAAGCGGCGCGCGCCGGTGAACAGGGACGCGGTTTTGCAGTCGTTGCCGACGAAGTAAGAAAACTTGCCGAACGCACTACGAAAGCAACTAAAGAAATAGCCGCTATGATTAAGAACATTCAGAAAGATACCGATAATGCTATTTCTTCAATAAATCACGGTACTAAAGAAGTTGAAAGCGGCAAAGAAAAAGCTGGCAAAGCAATCGTGGCTCTTGAAGAAATTATTAACAGCACAAACCAAACGGTCGATATAGTTAATCAGGTTGCCGCAGCCAGCGAAGAACAATCGGCAACTTCCGAGGAAATCAGCCGCAGCATCGAAAACATCTCCAATGTCACGAGAGAATCTGCGATGGGAGTTCAGAAGATCGCTCATTCCGCCGAGGAACTCAATTCAATGGCTTACCGACTGAAAGATATAATTAGTCACTTCAAACTAGATTCCCGGCTTCAGCTTAAGACCGTAAAAAACGCCAAAATACTCACTACGAATAATTAAAAAAGAGCCCCCAAACGGGGGCTTTTTTATTAATATCAAAAGATAAATAATCCTTTTAACCTTTTTTACAACACCATTAATCCATTTACTACATCCACGCGCCGTTTACAACAAATCTGTTTAAATATTTCAATTTAATTCGATGATATAAGCGAAAATAAATTAGGGGAAATATTATGCGTCATAAAATACTGTTGACTTCCTCGGCAATTATACTTTTTTCGATAAAAATATTTGCTCAAGTATCGGGCATTTCCGGCGGCAAACTCTTTGTACCCGACGCCGCAACGCTCAGTGGAAACACTTTCGAGTTCGAGCCGGCCTTCAGCGTGCTCAACAGCAGCTCGTATTTTGAAAACGGGAGTAATTGCAAGGATATTAACGGCAGAATTATTAATTCATCGTTAGCTTTCAGAATTACAGCCGGAATTAGCGAAAATCTGGAAGCGGGAGTTTCATTCTCCAATTCGCTCGATGAAATAGCCTTAGGAACAAAATATTTTTTGAATCAATACGGCAAATTTGCTTACGGATTGACGGGGGGAGTAATTATTCCCGCAGGAGACAAATTCATACCGGACACTTTGGCAAATACGGAACATAATTACTCCGTCACACTGGGAACGGTGATATCGTATTCGATTTCCGAAAAATCGAGCGTCGACATGACGCTTTCTTACACCAATGTTTTGACTTCTGGAAGTTTCGATTACAAAATACATTACGGGGCCGGCTACGGCAGGATGATTAGCGAAAAAACACAAATAGTATTGGAAATAAACGGTTTCTATGCAAACTTCAATCGATCGGAAGAATATAAAATGTTTAGCGCCGGCGGAATAACTTATAGAGTAACCGAAAAGCTCCTGTTTGTATCAGGTTATCAATATGACTTAATCGGAAAAAACACATACAAAGAAAACGGCATTTTTGCGGCATTTACAATAACATTTAACTAATCAGAGGGAGTTATGCAATTAGTAAATAACGCATCGGTAAAACAAAAAGTAGCCTTTGGTTTCGGTTTAATAATGCTGCTGTCGCTGATATTTGCCGTTGGAATGTTTACTACATTACTTACATTAAAAAGCGGCGCTAATCAATTAGCGGAAGGCAACCCAAAAGTATCGCTGAGCAAATCCGCTCAATTAAATATTGTCAATATGTGGCAATATTTAACGGATGCGTCGCTTACTCAGGAGCAGGAAGCCTTAAACGAAGCGGCTTTGAACCTTCAAGAAGCAAAGGAAAATATTGACAGATTGATTGTTTTATATGATAATGGACAAGTCGCTGGGCTGAAAAAACTGAGAGACGAAGCGGAAGACGCTTACAAAAGCGGTGTGAGGATGTTTGAGGCTTACGGAGTGAGCAAAGAAGACGGCGACCTTGCCATGGAGGAGTTTGATTCAAAGAATGCCCGCTTGATCGAAGATATCTACAAATTAGCGGCGGAAACGGAAAAGCAAAGCGAGGAAAAAACAAGCTCGTTAATGTCCGTACTGTCTGGCGCCATTTGGAGCGTCGGTCTCTTTTCGGTTTTGTCTTTGATTTTGTGTTCAGTTGTGGTTTACAGGATTGTAGGTTGGATTAAGAGTGAGTTAAGCAAATTAAACGACGCAGCCCAACTAGTAGCGCAAGGTAAAACCGATATTATCCTCGAAGTAAGTTCCAAGGATGAATTCGGAAAATTAGCGGAAGTATTTAATATGATGGTGGAAAAAATTGAGCGGCAGATTAAATATCTGGAATATTTACCGACTCCCGTCATGACAATCGACAAAGAATTCAACGTTACTTATATGAATAAGAAAGGCGCCGAAGCGGTTGGAAAGACTCAGGAAGAATGTTTGAAAGCCAAATGTTACGATTTGTTTAAAACAGACCATTGCAAAACCAAAGAGTGTAGGCTCTACCAGGCAATGGAGGAGAGGGAGGTTCGAACAGGAGAAACGATTGCGCGTCCCAATAATAAAGAGCTCAGCATAATGTACACCGGCGCTCCGACAATCGACAGAAACGGAAATATTATCGGCGCATTGGAATACGTAACGGATATTTCGGAAATTAAAGGGATACAAAAATATCTGGAGCGCTCTACAAACCGGTTGCTCGAAGGTATGAACAGATTTGCTTCGGGGGATTTGACGGTTCGTCTGGAATCCGAAAGAAAAGGCGACGACATAGCGCGCTTGATCGACGGTTTTAACGACGTAGTTGAGCGAATTCGGGACATGATATTGAAACTGAAAGAAACGATTAGAGCTACGGTTGATTCGAGCAATCAAATTTCTTCCAGCACGGAAGAATTAGCCGCCGGAGCGCAGGAGCAGAGCAGCCAGGTATCCGAAATTGCAACCGCAATAAATCAGATGGCTGCCACGATTATACAAACCTAAAAACATACTACGGAAGCCGCCGAAAACGCAAATCTTGCCGGCAATTATGCAAAAGACGGAGGACGATCCGTTGAAGATACCATTCGCGGTATGAACAAAATTGCCGAAGTTGTTACGCGAACGGCAGCGGTCGTTAAAGACTTAGGAAAAGGCAGCGAACAAATCGGCGAAATTGTGAGAGTTATTGAAGAAATTGCCGACCAAACGAATCTGCTCGCTCTCAATGCCGCTATCGAAGCGGCGCGCGCAGGCGAACAGGGACGAGGCTTTGCGGTCGTAGCCGACGAAGTGCGTAAACTTGCCGAACGCACTACCAAAGCTACAAAAGAAATTTCAGATATGATTAAGACCATTCAACAGAATACTAATCAGGCGGTAGTGTCGATGGAAGAAGGCACTCATGAAGTGGAAGAAGGCATACAACTTGCTAATACTGCAGGTAGCGCTCTTAAAAACATAATCGACTCGTCTTCAAAAGTAGCCGATGTTGTCAATCAGGTAGCCGCATCGACGGAAGAACAATCATCAGCCGCGGAACAAGTTAGCCGCAACATCGAGTCGGTTACCGCCGTTATTCATCAATCGGCTGCGGGACTGCAGCAGATTGCCCAGGCTACGGAAAATCTTAACCGACTTGCTGAAAATCTGCAAAATATCACCGAACAATTCATTATTGAAGAAAGTAATGCTGAGAGGAGCGTTTCCGCGCGTCAATATAAATACATAAGCAACTAATTTATTGACGGACGATTACGGTTGGCCGCTTCCGAACTTATGGGGGCGGCTTTTTTTATATCTTAAAAAATATTGCGAGCCGTTAAATGTTATTCGCGTTATTTCGATAATAATATTATTATGATTTATTAATAAATAATATATATTGAGTATCATTATATTAAACGATAACTATTATTAATATCATTTTGGAATCGTAAACAAAGGTCAGATACAATCATAACCCTGTATCGAGTCTCCGGTAAATAGAAGTAATAATTTAGAAAGTTGCCGTTAGAATGTCTCTGAATTTATTAACCGTACAATAGAGCAAAATAAATGTTAAAGTCGCTTTTATTAAACGCTTCGCTTCTGATTGCAATCGGGACGTTGTTTAACCTGCTCTATAATTTTCGAAGGAAAAGCAAGCTTTTATTTGACGTCCTTGTGGGGATTTTATTTGGCGTTTCGGCTATAGCGGGAATGAATTTGCCGTATCGATACGCGCCTGGCATCTTTTACGACGGACGGTCGATAATTTTAACTGTTGCCGGATTATTCGGAGGACCGGTCAGCGCCGCCATAGCGGTAGTCGTTGCTTCGATCTACAGAATCACGCTCGGCGGTCCCGGCGTTATAGCGGGCGTAGCTTCGATTATTGGTCCGGCTTTAACGGGCTTATTGATACGCCGGTACTACAATAACAATCCGTTAAATTACTCCGTTGGCGTATTGTTTGTTGCCGGACTTCTGGGAAGCATTGTTATGTTGGCTTCCCAAACGTTGATAATACCGATACCTAGCGGATGGAATATTGTAAAACAAATATGGCTGCCGGTAATGACTGTTTTCCCCGTCGCCACGGTTTTGCTCGGATTAATTTTGTTAAATGAAGAAAAAAGGATTCATTCCGAACAATTATTGTCGCGCGAACGGGAAAAATTAAAACTGATTACCGATAACGTGACGGATGTGGTATGGCTTACCGATTTGAATTTTAGACCTACTTTTATAAGTCCTTCCGTGTCAAATCTTCTGGGATATTCCGTTGAAGAGTATTTGAAATTGAAGGCAGAAGACTTATATCCTTCCGAAATATTAATGCGTATAATTAAATGGTTGAACGAAGAGTTTGCCGAGGATAAAAGGGCGGATGCCGATAAAAACAGAAACAGGATTTATGAAATTCAACAATACAGAAAAGACGGAAGCCTGGTAGAACTGAGCGTCAACGTGAGATTTTTAAGGAACGAATACGGAGAACCGGTAGGATTGATCGGCGTTTCGAGAGACGTTACCGAGAAAAAGAAAAACGAAAAAGTTAAAGAAATACTCTACGACGTTTCCAGAATTTCAGCCGCCGAAATCGGCCTGGTTGAATTTGCGTCGCATATTCACAAGCAAATTAAAAGTATATTAAGAGCTGAGAATTTTTATATCGCGCTCTACGATAAAGAAACCGATCTTTACAAGTTTATTTATCACAAAGATGAATATGACGATTACGATGTTAACAAACCAATCAGTCTAAAGGGAGGTCTTACCGATTATGTTCGGCAAAATGCAAAAGCTAGTTTGATTTCCCGTTCCGAAGACGAAAAACTGAGAGAAAAAGGCGTAATTAATCTTGTAGGTCGCGAAGCCGTTATCTGGATGGGCGCTCCTATAATAAACTCTTCCAGCGGTGAAGTTATAGGAGTAATTGCGCTGCAGGATTATGAATCCGAAAATGCATACACCGAAGACGATTTGCGCACTCTCGAAATTATTGCCTCTCAGCTCGGTTTGTTTATCGATCGCGTTAAAATTCTGGAAGAACTGAAAATTGCCAAAGAAAAAGCAGAGCTTTCCGACAGACTCAAAACCGAATTTATGGCGCAGATGTCGCACGAAATTAGAACTCCCATCAATATCATTACAGGGAGTATGCAATTGATAAGGGATGAACTTCCCGACAAAAAAAATCCGGAAATCGAAGAGCTTTTCGACAGTATTAATATCGCCGCAGCGCGCATAATCAGAACCATCGATATGATACTCAATTATTCCGAACTTCAAACCGATTCGTACGAAACAAATATTAAGATTCTCGATCTGGAAGAAATGCTGAAGAAAAAATTAGTCGGGGAATTCAAAATTTCGGCGCAAAGCAAAGGCATAAATCTTAAATACGAGTGCGATGCAAAGAATACGAAAATCAGGGGAGACGAATACAGCGTGCATCAGATATTTGCCAATCTGATTGACAATGCACTCAAATATACTCACGAAGGGGAAGTAAAAATCACTGTGACGGAGACCGGGAATAAAGTAAAAGTAGAAATTTCGGATACGGGCATCGGCATGAGCGAAGATTTTTTGAAAAAATTATTTACGCCTTTTACACAGGAAGAAAGCGGTTATACCAGATTGTACGACGGCAATGGACTGGGATTGGCATTAGTAAAAAAATATTGTCAATTGAACAAAGCTGTAATCGACGTAAAGAGTAGAAAAGGCGAAGGTTCGGTTTTCTCAGTCCTGTTCGATAAAATAGGGTAGTTTGCTTTTGACGACTCTGTCCTTTTATTACAAAGTATTGTCGAAAAAAAATAAACAACGTTTAAGTTTACTATTCTGAGTTGCTCAATGCTTTTCGACAAAATTAAATAAAAGCCCGGACATTCCGGGCGCTTATTATTTGAAGTATCCTTTTCGGTAATCGATGGCTTCTGCAGCGTTGATTCAAAAAAACGGACAAGGATAAATTTCCCTGTCCGTTTAATTAACATTAGAAAATGTTCTACAGCTCGTCTATAATCTTATTCAATACGGCGCATGGTCTCATCACAGCCGAGGCTTTGATATCGTCGGGCAGGTAATACCCTCCGATGTCGACCGGTTTGCCCTGAATCGATATCAAGTCGTTCATTATTTTATCTTCGTTCGAAGAGAGTTCTTTGAATATTTTTTCGAATCTCTTTTTCAATTCGGCGTCTGCATCTTGATTTGCAAGTTCTTCCGCCCAATAGAGAGCCAGATAGAACGAACTGCCGCGGTTGTCGATTTCGCCGGCTTTGCGCGACGGCAACTTTCCGTTTTCCAAATATTTACCGATTGCTTTGTCCAGAGTTTCAGCCAAGACTTTCGCCTTGCTATTTTTGGTCTTTTCGTAAACCATTTCGAATGACGGAACCAAAGCGCAATACTCGCCGAGCGAATCCCAGCGTAAGTGGTTTTCTTTAAGGAGCTGTTCTACGTGTTTGGGAGCCGAGCCGCCTGCGCCTGTTTCGAACAGTCCGCCGCCTTTCAATAACGGCACAATCGAAAGCATTCTGGCGCTCGTGCCCAGTTCGAGTATCGGGAATAAATCCGTCAAATAATCCCTCAGTACGTTTCCCGTTACCGAAATAGTGTCCAATCCTTTACGCGTACGCTCGCACGTATATTTCATCGCTTCGACTGGTTTCATTATTTTAATGTCGAGCCCCGAGGTGTCGTGTTCCTGCAAATATTTATTTACCTTCGCAATAATTTCTCTGTCGTGAGCTCTGTTTTCGTCCAGCCAGAAGACGGCGGGAGTTGAAGAAGCCCTGGCTCTGTTTACGGCAAGTTTAACCCAGTCTTTAACGGCTTCGTCTTTGGTCTGGCACATTCTGAATATATCGCCGGCTTCGACTTTTTGCTCGAGCAAAATAGCGCCTTCGTTATCGACCACTCTTACGATTCCATCCGACTTCAATTCGAAAGTCTTGTCGTGCGATCCGTATTCTTCGGCTTTCTTAGCCATCAATCCCACATTCGAAACCGCGCCCATTGAAGCCGGGTCGAACTGTCCGTTTGCTTTAACGTCGTCGATCATCGCCTGGTACATTGTAGAGTAACTGCGGTCGGGTATCATTGCAATAGTATCCTGGAGTTCGTCGTTTTTGTTCCACATTTTTCCGCCGTCGCGGATTACAACTGGCATCGAAGCGTCGATTATCACGTCGTTAGGAACGTGCAAATTTGTTTTACCGATGCGCGAGTCGACCATCGCCAGATCGGGTCTGGTTTCGTAAACTTTGTTGATGTCATTCTCGATTTCAATTCGTTTTTCGTCGGGGAGTTTTTTCAATTTTTCGAGAACGTCCAACAGACCGTTATTTACGTTTGCTCCGATTTCTTTCAAAGTGTCGGCGTGTTTTTCGAGAGCGTCTTTGAAATAGACAGAAACGGCGTGTCCGAACATAATCGGGTCGGACACTTTCATCATCGTGGCTTTAAGATGGAGCGATAAAAGAACTCCGTCTTTCTTAGCTGCTTCAATCTGTTCTTCATAAAATTTTCTCAATTCCCTCACGCTCATAACGGCGGTGTCGATTATCTCTCCTTCCAATAATTCCAGCTTTTCTTTTAATGTTGTTGTATTGCCGTTTTTATCTACGAACTCAATTTTTACGACGTCGTTCTTGTCGAGAGTAAGAGATTTTTCCGAGCCGTAAAAATCTTTTTGATTCATGTGAGCCACCCGGGTTTTGGAATCTTTAGACCACGGCTTCATCATTTTGTGGGGATGTTTTTGAGCGAACTTTTTGACCGATGCGGCTGCCCTGCGGTCGGAATTGCCTTCTCTCAAAACGGGATTAACCGCGGAACCCAAAATTTTGGAGTACCTCTCGCGGATTTTTTTATCTTCATCCGAGCCGGGTTCATCCGGAAAGTCGGGCACTGAGTAACCTTTTTCCTGAAGTTCTTTAATTGCGGCTTTCAATTGCGGTATTGTTGCGCTGATATTCGGCAGTTTGATGATGTTTGCGTTCGGATCCTGAGTCAGTTTGCCGAGTTCGGCAAGATGGTCGTCGATTCTTTGTGCCTCGCTCAAATACTCAGGAAAAGCAGCCAATATCCTGCCGGCAAGCGAAATATCTTTTACTTCGAATTCGATTCCGGTTCCTTTTGTATACGACTGTAAGATCGGCAGCAGCGAATAACTTGCCAGCGCCGGCGCCTCGTCGGTTTTTGTCCACATTATTTTAAAACTCATAGTTTTTATTCCTCTTATGTTTCCGATTAGATTGATTATTTATCGCTTTAAAATACAGATTTAAGCGTAATTAATGAATAAAATTGAATACCGGGGCGCGGAATATTTTTTTGGTGGGGAAATTGTAATTGTGATTCATGCTGTTAATATGTATACGAAGATTTAATTAGTATATAAATTAGAAAAATATTTCTCAATTCCGGGGATTGAATTAAAGTCTCAGGCGAGTTTTTTAAAAGTTGTACTTAACTTGTCTGAGATCATTATGAAACGTAATAAATTTTGTTGATAATATATCGATATTTAATTAGCTTAATATTTGGTTACAGAATCTCGAGGGTTTTTTATGCGATTATTGGCAATATTTATTTAATTTCCAATGCAGAAATATTTTTCCAAAAAGGTCTTATGGAGTTATAATTAATGAGGAATATGTTCAAATATCTAATGGGGTTGTTTATTATCATAGCTCTTACTGCTTGCGAAAGGAAAATAATTAATGAGCCGCCGGTAGTTGAAGTAGTAGATTTGCTGCCGCTTGAGGAGGGTCAGTTTACAATTAATCATTTTAGAGTAGGTCTTACTAATACCGGTCTACTGTCTATTTCTGGTCTTACTTACGAAGCAGGATTGTGGATCGGAATGGAGAAAAACGGCGAGATAAGAGGAAATCTGGTACATACGCAACCGCCGTATTCAAATTATATTGCGGAACAGGCGGGCAGGAAAATCGGAGTATACGCGCTCGAAGCGGGAACTCTTTACAATGCGGACGGTTGGCCTAGTGATCTGGAAGCTCCGAGGGATAGAATCGGACCGAAAATTTACGGAGATAAAATGTTGTGGACGGCTCTTCTGTCGGACACTACAATATCGGAACCGCTTGTTTACGCATATCCGATAAAAGATTTGCTCGTTACAGCCGCTGTCTATGCTTTTAATTCCGAAGATTTGAAAGATGTTTTTTTTATAAAATACTGCATCAAAAACTTAAGCTATGAAACATGGGAAAATCTGCGAGCCGGCTTTTTTACCGATACAGACATTGGATTTTCGTTAAACAACAAAACGGCGTATGACTCGATCAGACAAATTTCCTATACTTACGATACCCTAGACTTTAATGTGGCGGGTTATAAATTTTTGGAAACTCCAAAAAATAGCGGCGTCTACAGTCATAGGATAATGAGGAAGAACAATTATATCAATCCCGAGTTTGGCGAGTACAGCTTCAAAAGACCCGAACAAATAATGTATGTATTAAAAGGGCTCTCGAACGACGGTCAGCCGATGATAAATCCTGTTACGAATAAAGAAACGCTCTTTGCATTTACTGGCGATCCGATTACGCGCACAGGCTGGCTCGATTCGCCAGTAGACGTACGCAGCTTTTTATCGACCGGCGAATTTACTTTGAAACCCCGGGAGAAAGCCTGGATGACCGTAGTGTTTGTCTATCACAAAGGCAATAACCTTATGAACTCGATTAAAGAAATGAAACTGAAAATAGAAAGAATTAAAGCAAATAAAAGTCTCTGGGATTTTAAATAAACAAATATATTCTGACAGTTAAGTTTATCTGGTTTAGGTTAGGATTAAGATACGTAATTGTATATAAAATATTCTTCATAGGGTGTTAAGTTTTTAATTTTATTATCAAAGTTTAAATATCTTGATATATGCTAAAAATATTTGGCACAGATATATTAAAAGACGAATAGTTGACACAATAAGCGTTGTAACATATATTTACATTATTTCTCTAAACTTCGATGTATGAATCATGCCGTTTCAACTGGCAGAAAATATTGTACTGTTATTAGCGCTCTCAACTCTCTATAATTTTTTTTATAACATTCATACCAAAGATGATAGACTCTTCAAAGTAATTTTAGGAATAGCCAGTGGCTTAATGACTATTATAAGCATGTATTTTACAGATAATTATACAAATACAATGCTGCTTGACTCAAGTCCTGTAATAATATCGATGGCAAGTTTATTCGGAGGCAGTTTTAGCGCTTCTATTTCTGTGTTAACAGCTTGTGTATATAAAATATATTTTAGTAACGAGAGTGTCATTGCTGGTGTTATTACAATTATTGGTGCAGCGGCTGTGGGATTGGCATTTCGAGTTAAATTTCGCAACAAACCTGAAGATATTACAACATTATCTCTATACCTTCTTGGATTTACTGTTCAAATTATATCATTGTCCTCTTACCTGTTTTTTCTGTCTTTAACTAAAGGAATGCATTTATTTTCGGTTGTATGGTTGACAGCAATCTTAATTTATCCGTTCGTATCCATACTCGTTGGACTGCAACTTCGAAGCGTAGGGAGGCTGCACCGTATTAAAATTGAGCTAAAGGAAAAAGAAGAAGATTTAAGAATCACGTTTAATTCTATTGGAGATGCAGTAATAGTTACAGACACAAATGGCAACGTTGTGCGCTTAAATCCAGTTGCAGAACAACTGACAGGTTACAGCGTCGAAGAAGCCGTTAATAAACATATCGAAGAGATCTTCAAAATTTACAATTCATCGACTAATGAAAAAGCGGATAACCCCGTAGAAAAGGTTATTTCTACGGGCAAAGTTGTGGGGCTTGCAAATAGCGCCAAGCTTATTTCCAAGACAGGCCAAGAATATCAAATTACGGACTCCGTGGCTCCCATATTTGACGAAACCGGAAAATTCAAAGGGGTAGTATTAGTGATCAGAGACGTTACTGATGAATACAGTATGAAAGAAGCTCTGATTAAAAGCGAGGAAAAATTCAGAAGAGTTTTTGAAAACAGTATTGTTCCGGTAGTTGTTAGTCGACTAAAGGATGGTAAATATGTAGCTGTTAATAGAGCCTTCCTCAGAATGATGAATTTTACAGAAGAAGAGGTTATCGGAAAAACATCGCTCGAATTAAATACATGGGCGAATCTTGATGACAGAAAAACATTTGTAGATAGCCTTATAGAAAAAGAGAGTGTTGAAAATTTTAAAGCCAAGTTTAGAACAAAAAACGGGGATTTCAAAATTGTTTTGATATCTGCTAATACATTCTTGTTTAATGGGGAGCCCCATATAATTAGTGTTATGAATGACATTACGGATCTTAAAGAATCAGAGAGGCAGCTTGAAATTTATCGCAAAATTTTAGAGAAGTCATTAAACGAAGTATATATTATTGACGCCGGCGCATTAAATTTTATACATGCTAATGATTCAGCTCTAAGAAACTTAGGATACAGCCTGGAAGAACTTAGGGAAATGACGCCTATTGACATAAAACCAGAATTCACAAAAGAATCATTTGAAAAATTAATTACACCACTAAGAAAAGGCGATAAAAATGAAATAAAATTTGAAACTGTCCATAAACGGAAGGATGGAAGTATTTACAATGTTGAAGTTCATCTGCAGCTTATAAGTGTCGAGGAAACGTCTTATTTCACTGCAATAATTCTTGACATAACTGATAAAAAAAAGTATGAAGAAGATTTAGTCAAAGCCAAAGAAAAAGCTGAGGAAATAAATAGGTTAAAATCTATATTCTTTGCTAATATGAGTCATGAATTGAGAACTCCGTTCGTTGGTATTATTGGTTACTCAGAACTTCTGTTGGATATTATAACTGATCCTGATGCACGGCAAATGGTTGAAGGTATACTGGAGTCTTCCAAAAGAATGAAAGATACTTTAACAAAAATTTTACAATTAACACAGATGGAATTTGAAGGTTATAGTATAAAAATCAGACCATTTGATATTAGGTCTATGATAAACGAAATAATAGCGAATTATAGAAGGGAAGCGCAGAAGAAAAATATTGTTATTTCTAGTAATATTAGTGTAAAAAATAATTTGATAATGTCCGACGAGCATTTACTCTATGAAATAATTTCAAATATACTTGATAACGCCATCAAGTATACCAATGAAGGAAGTGTCGATATTATTATAAATGATTTTAATAGAGATAATAAAGTGTATTTAAAAATCCTTATAAAAGATTCAGGAATAGGGATCGCTAAGGAAAAAATAGATGTGATTTGGGATGAGTTCCGGCAGTTGAGCGAAGGATACGGAAGAGAATATGAAGGAGTCGGATTAGGACTGTCTATAGTAAAAAAATATGTAAAATTACTTAACGGTGAAATATTCGTTGAAAGCCGTTTAGGAGAAGGGAGTGTGTTTAGCGTAGAGGTGCCAATTGAATATGATAAAGGGTAATTAGGTTAAATAGATTTAGGAGAATGGATGAAAATACTGCATGTAGAAGACAATAGGCAAACACTGGATATCGTTAAAAGAATATTATCGAGATTTTATACAGTTGATAATGCTGAAAATGCTGAAACTGCAATATCAAAGGTGAATGAAACTGAATACGATCTGTTAATCGTTGACATTCATTTAGGCAAGGGAATGAATGGTATAGAGTTAATACAAGAAATTAAAAAATTAAAAGGTTATGAACATGTGCCTTGTTTAGCTTTAACTGCTTATGCTTCAGAACGGGATCGGGAATACTTACTAAGTGAAGGATTTACGTATTTTCTGGCAAAACCATTTTCGATGAATGAGCTTGTCGATAAAATAAAAGAGATCGAAAAATGCAGTAAAAATGTTATAGAAAATAATAGACAGTATTAAAATTATATGGTTTATACTTTCTCTATGGAAAGAATAGTTGCTTGTATTTTATGAAAAGAGTACATCGGTAAATATGCCATGGTAATTTAAATCAATTTAAACAAAAAAATAATGATATTAGAGGGTTTTCGGATTTGGTCCCGCCTATGGCGGGATAAACTCCGGGACTTATGAAGAGTATTAATCGGTAAGCATATACTGATAAATTAGTCGATTTAAAATAAAAAAACCCGGTAATTAAACCGGGCTACCAGAGCTGGCGAAGGGACTTGAACCCCCGACCTGCTGATTACAAGTCAGTGAAAACCTGTCGATTTCTTACGCGTAAAATTCCTCTAACCGCTTTTGTTGCAATGAGTTACAAAGACGGCAAGGCTTGTTGCGTTATAGGACTGAAGTACATTTGAAGTAATCTTCTGATCTGGGTGTTGTTATTAATCTTATTAATATGCTATTGTACTAAGTAAATAAATTGTGTGGATAATTTGTTCTAACTGAATGATTTAGCAGCAGGTTTAAATCATTGTTCTTAACCAATATACAGGCAATAAAGGGAGAACTCTACGCCGCGCTTGAAGTCTTGCTGGGCGATGGCATGGTGATTGGCAGTGAAGGTTCCGGGATACTAGGTTCGCCTATGGCGTATGATTTTACATGGTGGGTCAGAGTCGCGCTTGAGCTAAAACCGTCGTGAACCGGATGCTGAAAGAACTTTGTACCAATCCGGACCCGGAGAAAGAGAGGCAAGCTCTGAAGACCTGCCTGTAGCTGATAGAGACGGAAACGCCAACCTTTAGAGCGGTGAATGGAACGCAGGAAGCCTTGTACTGTGAACTCCGCGACTATTAACAAACTGACCGGATGCAAGATGCAAACGTCTGCGGTAGAAAAGAAATGATTTGCCGCTCCGGGCCTAGCCTTTGAGGAATAATTCTGAGGACATGCAGACCCGGCTACATACAATACGAAACATATTAATACACTGCGGAGACGCCGTATATTCCAAAGGCGCTTTAGTGTGTGTGCAGAATAATCAGTGCGGAAAAAAGCAGTTACGTTCAAATTACAAATTTACCGCAGATTGCCTAAGCGGTAAGACGATGGTCAATTGAACCTGCAAGATATACTGCTATAGAGTGGGTCTGCGTAGATACCGGTTCTGATTCGAACAATGACTTCGGATGTAGAATGACTCGCAGAGGGGCTAGTCCATAAAAGGAAGAATTTTACAAAAGAGTTATTTAACTTAGTGTATGCTTTTTAGTGGGAACATGTCGCTATTGTTGATTAGGATTCTTTTTTAATAATGGGGTTTTTATGACCCGGGGTAAAAGCAAGCAGAAAAAGATACGGATGCCGTACGGGAAATTATGGGATTTGAAAGATGATGATTATAATGGAATAAGATTATATTTAACTAAATAATTAAAGAAATTTAATATATTTCAAATGTGTTTTTATGAGAGGCTAACATGGACTCAACGCAACTCAATTGGATAGTAAATTTCATCTGGGGTATTGCCGACGATGTGCTTAGGGACTTGTATGTGCGGGGTAAATACCGCGATGTTATCCTGCCAATGACAGTTATTCGGCGGCTGGATGCGGTTCTTGAACCTACCAAGCAATCTGTGCTTGATATGAAAGACAAGCTGGATAAGGCGGGAATTACCAATCAGGAAGCGGCATTGCGTAAAGCCGCAGGTCAGGCGTTTTACAATACTTCAAAATTTACGCTGAGAGACCTTAAAGCCCGCGCAAACCGTCAACAATTGGAAGCCGATTTTCGCGCCTACCTCGATGGATTTTCCGCTAATGTGCAGGATATCATCAATAATTTTGAGTTTCGTAATCAGATTCCGCGGTTATCAAAAGCTGACGCTCTGGGCACGCTCATTGAGAAATTTCTTGACCCGGCTATAAATTTGAGTCCACAACCGGTTTTAGATAGTAATGGTGATGTTATTAAGCCGGGCCTTGACAACCATGCTATGGGAACTATCTTTGAAGAACTTATACGCAGGTTCAACGAAGAAAACAATGAAGAAGCAGGCGAACACTGGACGCCTCGTGACGCCGTTAAACTGATGGCGCGGTTGATATTTGAACCAATTGCCGACCGTATACAGGATGGAACATACCTCCTCTATGACGGAGCCTGCGGAACCGGCGGTATGCTAACCGTCGCCGAAGAAACATTACTTCAGTTGGCAAATCAAAAGGGTAAAGAAGTCTCCGTGCACCTCTTTGGGCAGGAGATCAATGCCGAGACCTATGCCATCTGCAAAGCCGATCTGCTTCTTAAAGGCGAGGGGTCGGCGGCTGATAACATTGTAGGCGGTCCTGAGCATTCAACGCTTTCAAACGACGCTTTTCCAGATAAAGAATTCGACTTCATGCTATCCAATCCGCCCTATGGAAAAAGCTGGAAGAGCGACCTCGAACGCATGGGAGGTAAATCCGGCATAAAAGACCCCCGCTTTATTGTACAACACAGAGGCGAGGAACTCTCGCTGCTTACCCGTTCCAGCGATGGGCAATTGCTTTTCCTTGCCAATAAAGTAGCAAAGATGAAGCACAGTTCGTCTCTGGGCAGCCGCATTGCCGAGGTGCACAATGGTTCTTCGCTCTTTACCGGCGACGCAGGCCAGGGCGAAAGCAATATCCGGCGTTATATCATCGAAAACGACTGGCTCGAGGCAATCGTAGCCTTGCCTCTTAATATGTTTTACAACACAGGCATCGCAACCTATATTTGGGTTCTTTCCAACCGTAAACCGGAACATCGCCAGGGGTTGGTGCAGCTTATCGATGCCACGCAGTGGTATACGCCTCTTCGTAAAAACTTAGGCAAGAAAAACTGCGAACTCTCCGAAGACAACATTCGCCGGATTATGGAAGCCTTCCATGCCTTTGAAGAGACAGAGCAAAGCAAGATTTTTCCCAACGCTGCATTCGGATACTGGAAGGCGACTGTAGAACGCCCCTTAAGACTCAAAGGGATAAATGAAAAACGCGTTTATAGCGCAAAAGAAATAAAGAAATTAAAGGAAACGGCAGAGCGCGCAGAAGACGCTCCCGCTGTGATAAAAAAGATTCACAAACCAGGAACCAAGCCCGATCCTTTGCGCGGGTTGTTTGAGGCGGTTATAGACGGCAAGCCGCATGTGGTGGAATACGAGTCGGACACAGAATTACGAGATACAGAGCAGATTTCATTTCTCGAATGTCCTGCTTGCAACGAACCCGGCTATCTGCCCACCGATACAGATACACAAGCAGCTATTGAAAGCTTCCTTCGCCGCGAAGTGATTCCCTATGCCCCGGACGCCTGGTACGACCCGGCAAGCGTCAAGATTGGATATGAAATCAGTTTTAACAGATATTTCTACAAACCAAAAGCCCTTCGCACTCTTGAGGAAATCCGCAGCCATTTGATTGCAGTGGAGAAGGAATCGGAAGGGTTGTTGGAGGAGATTCTGGGAGGGAAATTATGAAACAGCAGCACAACCGCCGAATCATTCGCCTGAAACGGTACGATTATGCCTTTAAGAAGAAATGTTATTCATTTCAAAGCTTTTTCCCATGGGAAACATTATGTTAAATGGAAACTATAATATAGAGATAAAAACAGTCTATATTAAACGCAGACTATAATATGGAGCGTAATGTTGGTTATGTTAAACGCAGACTGTAATAAAACGAAATCAGATAGAGTAGGTCGTTATGTGCAACAGCCGGCGGGGTATAGGGCGTTTATATTTGCCCCATTGCCTCCGGATCCTCCGAATCGGCTGCAGGATCTGATGGTAGAGGAGAAGGAAGTGGAAGAGGTCTTAGAGGGAGATAATGGGAGGAACATATGAGAATTGAACGATTAAAAATCCATAACTATCGTAGTATTCGTGATTTAGAAATGGAATGTTTTCCCTTTGTAACATTGCTTGGGCCTAACAATCACGGAAAATCTAATTTGCTTTCCTCTCTTGAATTTTTCTTTTCAACATCTGCGAAACCAGTAGATCAGGACTTTTTCTTATATCGCGAAAAAGGGGATAATGACTTTTGGGTTGAGATAACTTTTCACGAGCTTACAGAACAAGAGAAGAACACTTTCAAGAAATATGTTCAATCCGACGGAACCATTTGCGTTCGTAAAACAGCCCGTATACAAAATGGTATAATTGAATCCTTCTATAATGGTTATGTAGAACAGCCTGACGTAGAATGGCTTAATTCCGACAATGCGGGGGATTACACGTCACGGGAAGTTGTTAATCAGACACCGCTAAAAGATTTAATCCCACCAAGCGGTCGAGTAACTAAGGCAAACATCGAAGAGGCTCAACAACAATATATAGAACAACATCGAGAGGAACTCAAGTTTACACGGGATCTCGAAAAAGGACCCTTGCTAGGCCAGAAGAATGTCGGTGGCGGTGTGTTACCCGATTTTTATTTAATCCCAGCAGTCCGGGATTTAACAGACGAGATCAAAGTGAAGACTACAACTACCTTTGGACGCTTATTGAATCGTGCGGTGCGTGAAATGGCAGAAAGGGACCCACGTTTTATGCAAGCACGCAAGCACTTGGAAGAAGTGGTTCAGTCTTTGAACGTCCGTGACAGTAAAGAACAAAATAATAATCAATTGGCGGTTCTTGAAAAGTCCATTGAAGAGGAACTTCGGACGTGGGGTGTCAAAGTGAATATAGAAGTAACACCGCCAGAACTCGAACGACTCTTCGAACTCGGCACTGATGTTCACCTGAACGATGGAGTCAAGACCACTGCTGACCGAAAAGGTCATGGGTTGCAACGTGCAATGATGTTTGCTCTTCTTCGAGCTTGGGCGAAGACCCTGCGAGAAGAAAGAAGCTCTCAAAATCAGGAAGAACCAGCCCCGCGCAAGCAATCGGACTCGGTTATTTTTGCCTTGGAAGAACCTGAGCTTTTTCTGCATCCTCATGCTCAACGTAAATTAGCCACGACGCTTCGTGAAATAGCTGCAACCTCAGAGCATCAAGTATTCATCTGTACGCACTCAACCCATTTTGTCGATCTTGAACACTACAAAGAGGTTGCAATTATCACCAAGGATTCTCCGGAAAAAGGAAGCTGCGTCCGCCAATGTGTCAAGGAACTGTTTGAGGGTAATGATACCGACGAAAGGAAAAAGCGGTTCCATATGGCTCAATGGATAAATCCAGAACGTGGCGAAATGTTTTTTGCCAAACGGGTTGTATTTGTAGAAGGTGAGACTGAAAAAGTTTTGTTGCCTTATTTGGCTAAAAAATTGGGTGTCTTTGATCCAGATATTTCTATCATTGACTGCGGTTCCAAACACAACCTCCCCTTGTATATTGCCATAGCCAAAGCATTCCAAATACCTTATGTTGTGATCCATGACGAAGACCCCTTGCCCGATCCGATACCCGATGATTGGAACGAGGATAAGAAAAAGGCAAGTGAGAGGACATTCGAACTGAATGATAAGATTAAAAGTCTTGTTGAATCACCTTTAGGCCTGGTGGAAATGCTCTCGCCAGATTTCGAGAATGTAAGCGGAGTTTCCAAAAGCCAGGGTGAAAAGAAGGGAAAGGCCCTTGCCACGCTAGACCATTTTGAAGCAATGAAAACATTAACTATCACCGAAAGGTTGAAACAAGTGGTATGCGCAGCCTTCAACTGTCAAGGAGAACAATCATGATTCACAATATACCCCCCTACCCCTCCTACAAAGAAACCTCCATCCCATGGCTCGGCAAGGTGCCGGAGCACTGGGAGGTGTTGCCGGGTCGTTCGGTCTTTCGTGAAATCAATGTGCGTGGTTACCCTAACGAACAAATGTTATCTGTGGCCATTAAAAGTGGTGTACTACGCCAGGTAGAATTGCTAGAGGACAGTTCCAAGAAAGATTCTTCGAATGACGATAAATCCAAATATAAACTTGTGCAACCAGGTGACCTGGTATACAACAAGATGAGAGCTTGGCAAGGGGCAATGGGAGTATCGGCTTACAGGGGAATTGTGAGCCCTGCTTACATAGTTCAAAGACTAAGAAATGCAGAAAACTTGCCTCGCTATATTCACTTTCTTCTTCGTACACCGCTTTTTGCCTCGGAGGCCGAGCGATGGTCGTATGGTATTACTTCGGATCAGTGGAGTCTGCGGGCAGAGGAATTCAAGTGTATCTACTTCCCGCTTCCCCCACTCCCCGAGCAAAACGCCATTGTTCGTTTTCTGGACTACATGGATAGTCGGATACGCAAGGCAATACGCTTGCGAAAAAAGCGCATCAAACTGCTGGAGGAATACAAGCAATCCCTGATCAGCGAAGTGGTAACCGGCAAGCGGGATGTGCGGCGCACAAATAATCCCAAAAAACCCTACGAACTCCACACCCGACCACCGGAAAAGATGAAAGACTCCAGGGTGGAATGGCTCGGCAAAGTGCCGGAGCATTGGGAGGTGAGGAGGCTGCGTAGCATAACGGAGATGCGAGTTAGTAATGTGGATAAGCATACTACTGAAGATGAACAGCCAGTCCGTTTATGCAATTATGTAGACGTATATAAAAATGAACATATCAGTTCATCAATAAATTTTATGAAAGCAACAGCAACCAAAGACGAAATCAAGCGTTTCCAATTAAAATGCGGTGACGTTTTGATTACTAAAGATTCTGAAGAATGGGATGACATCGGTGTTCCAGCAATTGTCGATAATATTGATGAAGATGTATTATGTGGATATCATCTGGCCTTACTAAGACCTTTCTCCGATATAGTTACAAGTGCTTATCTTTTACGAGCATTACAAAGTACTTCAGTTACTTATCAGTTTCATATTTCTGCAAATGGGGTTACAAGGTATGGACTGTCACACGGGTCAATTAAGGCTGTATGGCTTCCCCTTCCCCCACACCACGAGCAAACGACCATTGTGGAATATCTCGACTACCAGATTGCAAAAATCGACTCTTCCATTGCATCAGACAAAAAAATCATTGAACTGCTGGAAGAATACCGCACCCGCCTGATAGCCGATGTGGTGACCGGCAAGGCGGATGTGCGCCAGATAGCGGCAACACTTCCCGAGATACAAGAAGAGGGAACAGAAGAACCGGACATCGAGGAAGAAGAGGAAACAATAGGGGAAGGAGAAAATGTTGAATTTGAAAATGAGGGAGAATAAGAATGGATAAGAATTGTCTATATTTAAAATATTACTTTGTCGAATCTCATTATAGTGAGAAAGGTTTGTTGTTGAATATGCTCTACCAAACTAATTCTCAATAAGGAGCGAAAATGAATAATATTAATTTTGTACACGGTATCAATGGCAAGCCCGTCGCCTCTCAGGCACTCAAAGAAACCTTGGATACCATTGACCGGCTGTCGGGAAAGTGCTTTTTCGGATACCCATTAATCCCAACGCCGGAAGGCAAATATTTCATCGATGCGACACTTGTGAGCTACGAAAAGGGTGTTGTCCTTTTCGATCTGGTCGAAAGTACGGATGTGGGCGACTACGCGGCGCGGCAGGATGATCTCGCTAACAAGATTGAAGCCAAGCTGAAGCTGCATAAGGAGCTGGTCAAAGGGCGACGTCTGCTCCCGCCGTTAAACGTCATTACCTTTGCACCTGCTCTCCGCGACGTCGAAAAGTTGGCTAGAGATGGCTACCCGCTCGCTAACGAAAGCAAACTCGGAGAGATCATGTCGGGTCTTTCCTGGCAGGATGTCAGTGAAGATCTCTATCGAATGACTCTTTCGGCCATTGAGAGTTTGTCATCAATCCGCAAAAGTCGGTCCAAGCGCGAAGTGAAAAAAACTGATTCACGAGGTGCAAAACTCAAAGCATTGGAGGACTCTATCGCAACGCTGGATCATCGGCAGAACCGAGCCGTCATTGAAACAGTCGAAGGCGTACAGCGCATTCGTGGACTTGCCGGTTCCGGAAAGACCATAGTACTGGCTCTTAAGGCTGCATATCTCCATACCCAGTATCCGGACTGGCGGATTGCAGTTACCTTCCACACTCGGTCGCTGAAAGGACAATTCAAGCGGCTCATTAACAATTTCTGTATCGAGCAAAGTGGCGAGGAGCCAGATTGGACAAAGATACGTATAGTCAACGCTTGGGGCGCGCCCGGTGGTGATGAGCGTGACGGAATTTATTACGAGTTCTGCCGCTACACTGGGCAGGAGTTCCATGATTTCACATCCGCCAGCTATCGATTCGGTGGTGGCGATGGGGCGTTCGATGGTGCTTGTCAGGTAGCCTTGAGTGCGGTTGCTAATCCCCCAGAGCTTTACGATGCGATCCTAGTTGACGAAGCACAGGACTTTACCTCGAGTTTTCTGCGCTTGTGTTATGCAATGCTTAAACCGCCGAAGCGGCTGGTTTATGCCTACGATGAACTCCAGAATTTATCGGGCACCTCATTGCCGCCCCCCGAAGAAATCTTTGGCACCAATGATCAAGGGCAGCCATTAGTATCCCTTGCAGATGATATACGTCGGGACGTAATCTTACAGAAATGCTACCGCAACTCACGGCCAGTATTAGTGACGGCTCATACCCTCGGCTTTGGTATCTATCGGAAGAAGTCAAAGGGCACCGAGACGGGGTTGGTGCAGATGTTCGATCAACCTGCTTTGTGGGAAGAAATCGGATACAGAGTGAGAGAAGGACGTTTGGCTAAGGGAGAGCGCGTCGTTCTTGAACGAAACGACGAGACCAGCCCTAGGTTTTTAGAGGACCATTCCCCTATTGACGATCTGGTCGTTTTTCGGCAGTTCGATAACGAAGTTGAACAGAACGCATGGTTGGTCGAGCAGATCAAGAAAAACATTGAAGAAGACGAACTCCGGCATGATGACATTATTGTTATCCACCCTGACCCTTTCACTGCCCGAGAGCGATTGGGGCCGATCCGTAAGGCATTGTTAGAGATGGGTATTCAGAACCATCTTGCGGGCGTCGACACAGATCCCGACGTGTTCTTTAAGACCGAGACGCCTTCCGTGACCTTCACTAGTATTTACCGAGCTAAAGGCAACGAGGCGGGCATGGTTTATGTGGTCAATGCGCAAGACTGCAATGGTACTGGGGTAGGGTTGGCCAGTTTGCGCAATCGCCTATTCACAGCAATCACCCGAAGCAAGGCTTGGGTACGGGTGATTGGCTATGGGCAGGGGATGACTAATCTTATTGACGAGTTCAAATGCTTGAAACAACGAAAATTTATACTCGACTTCACGTATCCGACCGATGAGGTTCTTAAAAAACTGAGGATTGTGCACCGCGACCTATCGCCGCATGAAAAGCAGCGCTTAGAGCAAAGGCAGACTGGCGCTCGCGATTTAGTAAATGCTCTGGAGCGAGGCGAAATAACACCGGATGACTTGGATGCTGAAACAAGGCAAAAACTGATTGAGTTACTCAGGGGGACAAAGGATGAAGATGCCTAAGATAGTGCAGAACATTAAGATTGATATAGAAGGGCTACTCAAGTCATTAATTGAGTGCGGGATCGCTGATGATCAGAACTTTCCTATGCCGCGCTCTGCATCGAACAATGTATGGGAAGTTACTTTCGCCTGTGCCGAGCATGTGTCGTTTGCGATGGGTGGTATCGATTACGCAGCAATCTATAAAGAACTTTCGGAGAAACGCTCTTATACTGCAAAACTGCTCGACGGGGGACTGTTGCAACTGATGTACCGCTTTGAAGACGAGCACCTCGTCCGGCATCGCTTGGCATACTACCCTTCACCTGAACTTCGGCCTTTTCAAGAAGACCCCGAATTGTACATGCAAGATGAATTGTACCTCGACATAGTGTCGAGACGCATCGTTCCTTTCCCGCTGCGATTCGATTTCGATAAAACGGCTGCTCGGGATGTCGTTCATCCCATGTGTCATCTTACTTTGGGAGATGTCAAAGGCTGTCGCATTCCCGTTTCGGCACCACTGACCCCACGTTGGTTTATCGACTTTGTTCTGCGGAATTTCTATCTAACTGATAAATACGATTTTATCAGTAAATTACCAACTCATAAACTGAACTTTGATTTGACCATCACGGCGAATGAAAGGCATTTGATTCATATTGTTATTCCAGGCCCTTTACGAAGAGGATGAAGAATGAAACCAACAGACATATCCGAACGCGGACTAGAAACACTCATCTGTCGAGCGCTAACCGGCACAGACTGTCTGCCTGCTAAGACAGATGTGACTCCCGCCGTATCAGAGGATAAAACCCCTTACAGCGGTGCAGGTTGGCTGCCCGGCAGTCCAGCGGACTATAACCGCGAATACTGTGTGGACCTGGTTCAGCTCTCCCTGTTTCTCAAATCTACTCAACCTGAAATTGCCGAAGCTCTGGACATTGATAATGATAGCCCAACACGACGCAGTTTCCTTGCCCGTTTGCAGGGAGAAATATCCAGACGAGGGGTTGTCAATGTGCTACGAAATAGCATTGATCATGGTCCGCATCATATCGAATTGTTTTACGGAACTCCCTCCGAAGGCAACCAACAGGCAAAAACGCTGTATGAACAAAACCGGTTTACTGTTACACGGCAACTGCGGTACAGTCGTGAAGAAACACAGCGGGCGCTGGACCTTGCATTGTTTATAAACGGATTGCCGGTTTTTACGTTTGAGCTTAAAAATTCTCTTACCAAACAGACCGTACACGATGCCATAGAGCAGTACAAACGCGACCGCAATCCACGTGAAAAGCTGTTTGAACTGGGCCGGTGTATTGCCCATTTTGCCGTGGATGATAGCGAGGTATGGTTTTGTACGCATCTGCAGGGCAAGGCTTCCTGGTTTCTGCCTTTTAACAAAGGCAACAACGATGGAGCAGGCAATCCGCCTAATCCCAATGGCATCAAAACCGACTACCTGTGGCGGGAGATACTCACTCGTGAGAGTCTGGTTGATATCATAGAACACTACACCCATCTGGTGGAATTCAAAGAGGAAAAAACAAACAAAAAAAAACGGGTTCAAATCTGGCCCCGTTTTCATCAACTCGATGTGGTGCGCAAGCTTTTAGAGGATGTTCGCAAAAACGGTGTGGGACAGCGATACTTAATCCAGCATTCTGCCGGTAGCGGCAAGTCCAATTCCATAGCCTGGCTTGCCCATCAGCTTATCGGCGTGCAAAGTCACGGAAAACCTGTATTTGATTCGATTATTGTGGTGACCGACAGGCGTATTCTCGACAGGCAGATTCGCGCCACAGTGAAGCAGTTTACGCAAGTGAGCGCTACTGTGGGACATGCCGAGCGCTCGGGAGATTTGCGGGCTTTCATAGAAAGCGGCAAAAAAATCATTATCACCACGCTTCAAAAATTCCCTTTTATTCTGGATGAGATAGGCATTGAGCATCGCAACAGGAATTTTGCCATTATCATTGACGAAGCCCATTCGAGTCAGGGTGGCCGTACTCAAGCCAAAATGCATCAGGCATTGTCAACAGCTATTCTTAGCGAAGACGATGACGAAACCTTTGAAGATGAAATCAACCGCTTGATGGAAGCAAAAAAACTCCTGTCTAATGCCAGTTATTTTGCATTTACCGCCACTCCAAAAAACAAAACCCTTGAGATTTTTGGCATCCCTGTGCCTCAGCCAGATGGTAAAGTAAAACACACCCCTTTTCACAGCTATACTATGAAGCAGGCTATCCAGGAGAAATTTATCCTCGATGTGCTGGCTAACTACACGCCGATTAAAAGTTACTATCGTCTGGTAAAAACCATCAAGGATGATCCGGAGTATGATAAGAAGAAGTCTCAGAAGAAACTCCGTCGTTTTGTTGAGAACCACGAGCATGCCATACGCCTTAAAGCAGAAATCATGGTGGATCATTTTCATGAACAGGTACTTGCCAGAGGGAAAATAGGCGGAAAGGCAAGGGCAATGGTGGTTACAGGAAGTATCGCCCGTGCTATTGAATATTTTCATGCTATACAGCAATACCTGCAAGAGCGCAAAAGCCCCTACAAAGCTATTGTGGCATTCTCAGGAGAACACGATTATGGGGGCAAAAAAGTAACCGAGGCTACATTAAACGGTTTTCCTTCCAACATGATTGCCGAAAAGATCAAGGAAGACCCGTACAGGATTTTAATCTGTGCCGACAAATTCCAGACCGGTTACGATGAACCTCTCATGCATACCATGTATGTTGATAAAATTCTCTCAGGCGTTAAAGCCGTCCAAACGCTTTCACGTCTTAATCGTTCTCACCCGCAGAAGTACGATACATTCGTTCTGGATTTTGCCAATGACCCAGATAACATTCGTAAGGCCTTTGAACCATACTATAGAACAACGATTCTTTCAGAGGAAACTAATCCCAACAAGCTTCACGATCTCAAGGCAGTTCTGGATGGTTACCAGACGTATTCTCAGGATAATGTGGAAGAAGTAGTGCGGCTCTATTTGGAGGGCGCCGAGAGAAATCGTCTTGATACCATCCTGGACAGGTGTGTAGCAGAGTATTTGAATCTGGATGAGGATGATCAGGTGGATTTTAAAAGCAAAGCCAGGACATTTATCCGCACCTATAATTTTTTATCTACAATCTTGCCATACACAAATGCTTCGTGGGAGAAGCTTTCTATTTTTTTGCAGCTTCTGGTTCCAAAACTTCCCATGCCTAAAGAGGAAGATCTTTCAAGAGGCATACTGGATGCTATCGACATGGATAGTTACCGCATTCAAAAACAGCAAAATATTAGAATTTCCCTCAATGACAAAGATGGTGAAATTGATCCTATTCCAACCGCCGGCATCGGGCGTAAAAGTGAGCCGGAACTCGACCTTCTGTCAAATATCATAAACTCTTTTAATGAACTTTTTGGTAATATTAAGTGGACAGATGAAGACCGCGTACAAAAGCTTATTACCGAAGAAATACCTTCGCGGGTTGCTGCTGATACTGCCTATCAGAATGCAATGAAAAATTCAGACCGCCAAAACGCTCGCATCGAACATGATAAAGCGCTTGAGAGGGTGATGACCGCCATTCTGCAGGACGATACGGAGCTTTTTAAGCAATTCAGTGATAATGATTCTTTCCGCAATTGGCTTAAGGAGAAAATATTTTTATTAACATATCAAAATCAACAACAAGCTTCTTCTTCACAACAATAAATAGCCTGTATGCCCATTTAGAACCATTTAAAGCCTGCGCCGGCCAAATTCGGAACTTATTTATAGCGGAACTATTGAAAGGACGGTTAATTTAGCCGATAAAGTAACTATGCTTTCGGAAAATGGGGCTAAAACAGTGTTAGTTCCTCTTGATAACTCCTCCGAGATAAGTACAATCCCGGCCAGTATCTTAGGAAAAACAGACATTCCTTTCTATGGTAATAGTCAAATGTTATTGCAGAAAGCGGTTTTTAACGAATAAAGATTGTTCATTCCCTAGCGTTGATCAAATTCAGAGTTCTTGCCAATAAAAAGCCCCGGCGAGGGCAAACCGGGGCGAAAAAATAAATATAGATGTAAATAGGCGTTTAGCGCCGGCAGAAGGTGGGAGCCGACGCATTTACAACCTAACGAATGCCATAAAAAAAGTCAAGACCTTTAACTTCCAACAAAAAATCCTGCCAATACAGCCTTCCTGTACCGGGTTCCAAGAGAGTCATATGGAGTCCCTTTGGGTTTCACTGCGAGCCCACTCACTTTATTATTAGCTACTTTATCAAAGAAATTAAAAATATCATTGTTATGAATTATATTGTTGATACTGTATTGTAATTCAATTATTTTCGTATTAAAGCATCTTATGGTTACGAATATAATTATGACTTTTGAGGGTATTAATTTTTATCGTAGTAACAAGTCTTATAAAGGAAATCTCTCAATATATTCCCGCCGGGATACCATATTAAATTCTGTTTCTAAGTCAGCCGATAAGATTATAAATACAATGTCTTTATATAAAACTGTTCATATAATAATTGTAAAAGTCTTATTCATCAATAATAGAGGGATTATCTTATGAAATCAAAATTACCGTTAATCACATTTATCTTAATATTAATTGGTTATAATATACTCTACGCTCAGGAATCATGGGCTTTACTCTGGACAGGGAATCACTCCAGTTTTGTACATTCAGTTGCTTTCAGTCGAGACGGAAATATGGTCGTTTCTGGAAGTTATGATAATACGGTCAAAGTCTGGGATTCTTCAACTGGAAGTTTACTCTGGACGGGTAATCACTCTGGTTATGTATATTCTGTGGCCTTCAGTCCAGACGGTAGCAAAGTAGTTTCGGGAAGTCGTGACAATACAGTCAAAGTCTGGGATTCTTCAACTGGAAGTTTACTCTGGACAGGGAATCATTCTCATAGTGTATATTCAGTTGCCTTCAGTCCAGACGGAAGCAAAGTGGTTTCAGGAAGTGGTGACAATACAGTCAAAGTCTGGGATTCATCAACTGGTAGTTTACTCTGGACGGGGAATCATTCTCATAGTGTATATTCAGTTGCCTTCAGTCCAGACGGCAGTAAAGTGGTTTCTGGAAGCTATGATAATACGGTCAAAGTCTGGGATTCGTCTACAGGAAGTTTACTCTGGACGGGGAATCACTCTGGTTATGTATATTCTGTGGCCTTTAGTCCCGACGGAAGCAAAGTAGTTTCTGGAAGTTGGGATAATACCGTCAAAGTCTGGGATTCGTCCAATGGAAGTTTACTCTGGAAGGGGAATCACTCTTCTGGTGTATATTCAGTCGCCTTCAGTCCGGACGGTAGCAAAGTGGTTTCCGGAAGTTATGATAATACAGTCAAAGTCTGGGATTCATCAACTGGTAGTTTACTCTGGACTGGGAATCACACTGGAGTGGTATATTCAGTCGCCTTCAGTCCGGACGGTAGCAAAGTAGTTTCTGGAAGTGATGACAAGACAGTCAAAGTCTGGGATTCATCAACTGGTAGTTTACTCTGGACTGGGAATCACACTGGAGTGGTATATTCAGTCGCCTTCAGTCCAGACGGTAGCAAAGTAGTTTCTGGAAGTTGGGATAATACCGTCAAAGTCTGGACTAACCAAAAATTAATTCAGGTTAAAACCCCCAACGGCGGCGAAGTATTTGCACAAGGGACAAATAGGGACATTACTTGGTTCTCAGCAAATGTTACTCTTGTTAAAATAGAATATTCAACTGATAACGGACTAACCTGGCAAACAATAAAAGATGTAATTTCCGGAGCATTAGGAACGTATACATGGACAGTCCCTTCAGTTGTGGCAAATAATTGTAAAATAAGAATAAGCGATTATAACGATCCGACATTATTTGACGTTAGCGACGGTAATTTCACCATTAAAGAAGTAAAGGAGGAAACCTGGTATAAATTCTGGAGCGGAAGTCATACGGGGCAGGTTAATTCGGTGGCTTATAGCAAAGATGGAAAATTTGTAGTTAGCGGAAGCGATGATAAAACAGTAAAAGCGTGGGATGCAAAATCCGGCATAATGCTCTGGACCGGTGACCATGATGGGGGTGTGAGTAAAGTGGTAATTAGCCCGGACAGTACAAAGGTTGCTTCAATCGGAGACGATTATCTGATAAAAGTTTGGGATGCCACCAGCGGCAGTTTGATTTGGTTAAATGCGCATTTAGGTAAGATAAATGATCTGAGTTTTAGCAACAACGGCAGCAAAATAGTTACAGCGAGTCAAGATTATACTTTGAAGGTCTGGAATGCTTCAAATGGAAAAGTATTGTGGTCAGGCAGCCATAATGGGAATGTAAGTTCAGTGGCATTTAGCCCTGACGATTCTAAAGTTGTCTCGGGAAGCAGTGATTATAATGATAGAAAAGTTAAATTATGGGATGCTGTAACGGGAAACTTAATGTGGGAAGCTAATCATGGCGATAATATTAAATTCGTAATATTTAGTTCAGATGGCAGTAAGGTTTTTTCAATGAGCTCTTATAATAAAATCAAAGCATGGGACGCATCATCAGGTAATTTGAAATGGGAAAAAGAAATTTCTAATGATATAAGATCCGTAAGTGTGAGTCCCGATGGCAGTAAAATTGCCATTGGAACATATGGCGCTATTATAATGTGTGAAACATTAACTGGAAATACTATCTGGAATGGAAAATTAGATGAATCCTATACTCAAGTAAGCTCGATAGATTTTAGCTCTGATGGTACTAAAGTAGTAACTGGAACTTCTAGGGGCGCTTCAATATTGGACGCCGAAACAGGCAAAGTGTTATGGAAAGAAAATACTTATAACGGAGTAAGTTCAGTTGCTTTTAGTCCCGATGGAACTAAAGTTTTTTCTGGCGGAACCATGTGGACAAACAAGAAAACAATAAATTTACTATCCCCAAACGGAGGAGAGTCAATCTTAGCCGGAAGCGATTATGATATTACTTGGGAGACCGATGGAATAAAAAATATTAAACTGGAATACAGCCCAAACAACGGCTCTATCTGGAATGTAATTTTATCAAGCACAGATGCAAATACGGGTAAATATACCTGGAAAGTTCCGGTGATTAATTCGACTTCATGTAAAATAAGAATAAGCGACGTTGATTATCCTGAGATAACGGACGTCAGCGATGGAACATTTAAGATACTGAAGAAAAGTCTCAAGATTGTATCACCCAACGGAGGTGAGACTCTGCCTGCAGGAACCCAGCAGGAAATAAAATGGAGCGGCGAGAATGTCGCCAAGCTAAAGATAGAATACACGGTTGACGATGGTAAAACCTGGCTGATAGTCGCAGACAGCGCGTCCGGAAGCGCCGGGAAATATAGTTGGGCGGTGCCTGTGATAAATTCGAGTTTATGCAAAATTAGGTTAACCGACCTCGAAAATTCGACGATAACGGATATAAGCGACAATAATTTCACAATATTAACTAAGACTGTACAGCTTACAAAACCCAACGGAGGAGAAGTCTGGACATCCGGCACGGAACAAGAGATTGCGTGGTCAAGCAGCAATGTAACAAATATAAAGCTAGAATACTCTACTAATAACGGCGTAAGCTGGAAGGAAGTTATTGCCAGTGTAGCTGCCAGCACGGGTAAATATAAGTGGGTTGTACCAACGGTCAACTCGGACAGTTGTTTGGTGAGGGTAAGCGATGCGGAGTATCCGTCAATATCTGATAGAAGCGACAGTATGTTTACGATAATAACCAAAAGCTTGCGCTTGAAGCAGCCGAACGGGATAGAGGTATGGACGGCGGGAATGGAAAAAGAAATTCTCTGGGAGAGTGAAAATGTATCGGTACTAACGATAGAATATACGACGGATAACGGTGCAAACTGGAATATGATTTCAGACAGCGTTGAGGCTGACTCGGGCAAGTATACATGGATGACGCCGGAAATAAATTCAGAGATGTGTAAGATAAGGATAAAGGATGCGAAAGAGCCGGTGATATTTGATGAGAGCGATGAGACGTTTACAATACTGATAAAGACGTTAAAATTAACAAAACCCAACGGAGGAGAAGCCTGGACATCCGGCACGGAACAAGAGATCGCGTGGTCAAGCAGCAATATTCAAAACGTCAAGTTAGAATACAGCTCGGATAACGGAACAACCTGGAATGAGATAATGGCAATAACGTCGGCAGGTTCTGGCAAATATAAGTGGGTTGTACCAACGGTTAACTCGGACAGTTGTTTGGTGAGGGTAAGCGATGCAGACGAACCGGGAATAACGGACATTAGCGACAGCGTATTTACAATCGAAGAATCCACGGTGGAGGTAGCCGAAGAAATAATACCTACGGAGTACAATTTATATCAAAACTATCCGAATCCATTCAACAACAGCACAATAATTAAATATGCATTGCCGGAGAATGAAACAGTAACAATAGAATTATACAACATACTCGGTCAAAGAATAAGAACGCTGTTGGATGGAGTTTATAAATCAGCCGGAACCTATGAACTAATGTTCAATGGAGATGGTTTAGTAAGCGGCACATATTTTATCCATATGCACACATCAAAATACAGCAAAGTTATTAAAGTGAATTTACTTAAATAGCCTACTTTCCAAAAAAGAAGGGCTGCCGAAGTAAACTGCCAGAGGACAGCCCTTCTGCCCTCTTATAAACCAATAAAACTGCATATTCAGAAGAGTTTAAATTAAAGACGCTCCCGCCTTTGTAACCGGGTTCCAATAGAGTCATATGGAGTCCCTTCGGGTTTCACTGCGAGCCCCCACCCCCCTTTCGTAAAACAATCCCATAAAACAAACTAACAGGAGGTAACTATGCGTAAAAGGCAGTTAAACTCTATTTCCTCAAACGAATCAATGGGTCATTATCGACCCATTTTTTTTGCCCTTCCGGAGTTCAAAGTAAAATCCGTCGACTTCGAGTCACGCTTTTTTGAAGAGGGAGATCTGTCCTTGGAGATATTAAGCGAAGGGTATTCCTTCGCATACTTGAGGGAAGGCAAATTAAGAACCGTCAAAGCTGAGACAGACGAAGGCGCGGTAAGCTTCGAGGATTTCTTAAGGCGCTTCAACCTTGAGGCGGAAGCCAAAAACATTTTCAAAGCGGGCAAGTACCTAAGCCGAATATTTCGCCCTACAAGGTACGCCGCCTGGTACGAAGAGCTTAGCCTGTATGTCAATGCCAGGGAAGGCAAAGACGTTGACGGGATAAGTCTGGTGTCAGTCAAACTTGCAAAAGACTTAGGCTGGCATAAGGCCAAGCCCGGAATGTCGGGTCAGTTTACGCTATTCTGCAACAAAGGCCTGATTAAGGGTCACTGCGTTGTAAGCGACAGGATAACTAGCGATGTGGTGATCTACAGCGAGAACGTCAAGGAAGAGATTAAACTCACCAAAGACGGTCTTTACTACCTCGCCATTGAGCCTGTGAAATTAGGCAAGTCTTTACGTCTCGATATCCAGACAATGCTTAACGTCTGGGAGATGTTCGGCGAAGAACAATTTTTCAAGTGGACGCTCGACGGCATAGAGGCATATGTTAACGACTTACTCCAGGGCAAACTTGCTGAATATCTTGACGATGTCGAAAGCAAGACCCTCGAAGAGATAGACCAAGAGGGATGGAAACTCAAGAAAGCGATCTACCATGGCATCGACTACAGGCAGTATCCTGGACTATTCCGGTCTGCTTGGACAATGTACCGCAATGCAATATTACGCATACCTGAAGATAAGTCCGGTATGCCGGTATTTCACATACCTGTGCTTGGAGGCTTTAGAGCTTACATCAGACCGGACTTAAGAGACCACGATGAACATGGCAACTTTGAAATTCCCCCGGAAGAGAAAGTTGCGCTTGACAAATACGGCAATCTCTGGATATCAGGCAAAGACAGGATAGAAGACCTTCTTCAAATCTTAGGCGGAGGCGATTGGGACGACGGCGTAGGTATTATCCCGCTTGCCGGCGGTAAGGCATTAATTTACCGCAATCCAAACCAGAAGGGAGAATTTACTATCGAAAAACTTGAAAGCGAAGTTACGCCCAAGAAGCTTTATACGCTCAGGAGCGAGATAAAGCAAAAGAGACTTTTAAGAGAGGAAGCAAAGAAGGACGAGGTTAAAAACAGCCTGATTGCCCTCTACAAAGAGATAATGCCAACCTATGCTGAGGAGAGATACGACCGTTATAATATCATGCGGACGTACAGCAGGATAAAACATAACGGCAACTCCATTGGACTTGTAGCCAATGCCGAGATGATACGATCTTCGCTAAAAATAAGCGACGGCAGGTTCGGCAGAGTCTTGATGGGATTTAACTGGAATCTTGAACGTGTAATAGACTCCACTGTCAAGGAAGGGGTATCGGCAAGCGACGACTTAGATCAAGTAGAGCGTTTTTACAAATTCATCGCTGAGAACAAAATTAAGGTGTCCGAAGCCTTAAGACCCCGCATTCCGGAGAAATACCGCATGAAGACAGTTTTTGTAAAGAGTAAGCTCGACGAGCTGCTTGAGGCGATAAAATACGTTGTGGCCGATATGGAGATTAAAATGATCGGAGACGGCGTAGTTGGCAAAGACAGAATACCCGGATACATAGATAAGATTGTGGTTCCGATAAAAGAAATCATGCTCAACAACCTTGAAAATCCGATGGTAAGCCTGGCTGTCGAGATGTTGAAAGAATACAACTCTGAGATAGCAATGATACTAAGCAACAGGAAAAACCAGCTTGAAGACGTCGGAGATAAAATCAAGGCAGTACAGCAAAAACTTGCCGAGGAGTTTACTCAGTATACCCGTGAAGAGCAAATCGCAATAGTTCTTGCCTGGGCTGAAGAGATCTACAAGTCTCCTAAGTTTGTTCACGACAGTATCCTCTGGATAAACGGAACGACGGCAGATGTGATGATTGAGATGCTGGCAAATATCGGCATAGGGCTTCAGATCAAGAAGAACGGCACGGTAAAACGTTACCGGGAAGTAAGAAAGGCGGAGCTTGGTCTAAAGGCTATCCGTCTTTGGGACCGCCAGGAGCTTAAGAGCGAAGATTTTCACAATGCAACGGAGATCTTTGTTGACGGCTCGCAGGCATTGCTGGGAGATAGAACCCTCAACGTTGGCGATGAAATCACCATCCCTGACGGAATCTACAAAGTAAAATCCGTCAACCGGGCTTACAGCAAAAAGACCGGCAGAACGCTTAGGAACAGTATCGAGGTCTTGGTAGAGCTCAACGTTTAATTCTGAGTACGTAAGCGCTCTAATTCAAATAAAACTCCGGCGCAGGATAAGAGGCAAGGGAATCTGCAGTTTGCCTCGCAACACACACACGCCTCCGCTCGCCCTCCCTCCGCTAAGGGGGCTCGCTCCGAGGCTCCGCCTTATCCTTAAGGTTTGGAAGAACCGGAAATAAAAAAGGAGGAATACCAATGAACCGGAGAGAACTCTACGAAAGACTCACATCTCAAATAATATCAGATCTTAAGAAGGGAATAATCCCGTGGCGAAAGACCTGGAAGGTGGAACTTCCGGCAAATTACCTCACAAAGAAACCCTACCAGGGAATAAACTTTCTTAATCTCTTAAGATGTGAATATCCCACTCCGTATTATCTGACCTATCTTCAATGCAAAGAAAGAGGGGGCTACGTAAAGAAAGGAGAATCTGGTCATCTGATAATCTTCTGGTCGGTAAAAGAGGTTGAGGAGGGGGATGAAGTCTGCAAGGTTCCCATAGTGCGTTACAGTTACGTATTTAATCTTGCTCAGACGTCGTTGTACAAAGGAGACTGCGAAGAGATAGAGCTTAGGAGCTGTCGGGAGATAGTCGACCGGATGCCGAACCCTCCGGAGATAAGATACAACACGAGCCGGTGTTATTATAATCCGGCAGAGGACGTCGTATCGATGGTTCCCAAGGAGAACTTCATAAACGTCGAGGAATATTACTCGGCGCTTTATCACGAGTTAATCCATTCGACGGCGCATGCCGGCAGGTTAAACCGGGGGTTTATGGAGGATTACGCATACGAGGAACTGATAGCCGAGATAGGTTCTGTCTACTTAAGCGGTCTTAGCGGCATCATGCCCCGCACGCTGAAGAATCAGGTCTCATACATTGGCACATGGCTTAAGATGATAGAGGGCAACCCAAAAGTATTGCTTAGAGCTGCGGCCGAGGCTCAGAAAGCGGTAAACTACATAACTCAAACCAAATCAAAGGAGGAAGAACCATGCAAACAATAATCGGAGTTATAATCTGTCCGTGGTGTTATCTGCCCTTTATAGGTGGAGACGACAGCCGGGAGGAGTTCATATGTCCGCACTGCAATCGGCGTATTAATCAATGGGACATAGAAGAGGAGCTCTCGGGTGATGTATAGTCCGAAGATAAAAGAGGAATACGTAGTGGAGTTATATCGCCTGAAGTTAAAGACGGGCAGAGCAATGACGAAATTAGTCAACGAAGCTATAAGGGAGTATTTAGAGAAACAGAAAAAACAAGAGGAGGAATCAAATGGAAGAGAAGAACTTTCTGGATGAACTGTTAATGGAAGTCGAGACCCGGGAGTCGGAGCAACAGCTGGCCTACTGCGACATGTTAATCCTAAGGGCAAAGGAGTTAAAGGAGAAGATGGAGAAGAATCTCAGACAAGCAGAGGAGGAAAAGCGGATAATAGAGACGTGGCTGATAAGCAAGAACCTTGAGTTGGAGGAGAGGTATGGGATGATAATAAAGAAGTTAGAGATGATAATGACGCAGAGGGGAGAGAAGACGATTGATTTGCCGCACGGAGTAATGAAGATCCGTAAGATGCCCGACCGCGTAGAAATAGAAGACCTAGAAGTATTTATGAAGAACGCAGGCGAAGAGCTTGTGACGGTAATACCCGAGCAGATACGAGCCGATTTACAGAAGATAAAACAATATATAAAACGAACTCAAAGAATCCCGGCCGGAGTAAAGTATATAGAGGGACGGGAGGAGTTCAGACTAAAAATAAAAGAGGAGGATAACAATGACACAAAGAGCCAAACTTGAATTGCCGTTGAATCGCCCGGCGGAGATCGAGCTTCTATATGATGAGCCGATAACCGGCAGATCGCAGTACGGCGACTATTACATGTATGCGGTACTCTACGAAGGAGAAGAATACACGTTCTTTGCGCCTGAAGAGGTACACAATCAGATAAAGAACCTTGGTAAGGGAGGCAGAGCCGTCATCACGAAATTTGCCGCCCGGCGGGGCAGTAAGATGGCTGTAAGTTATGACGTCAGTCTGCCCGATAAGCCGAAGAACGAGGAAGAGGAGTCTCGCGATGAGAGTACGCCGGATAAGCTCTATGACTTGCTGCTAAAGTCTTATGAGGATGCAATCTCGATGCAGAAACGCTTAAACGGAATAATCGACATAGAGAAGGCTGCAATAACGCTCTTTATAGCTCGCAGCCGCATCAATGCAAATACCCACCTTGAATAAACTCCCGCCTTAATACCACTCAATGCCCGGGCAGCATAAATTAGACTGTGATACCTAATGGCAAAAAAGATTTGGTCGCTTCTCTTTGGGGGACCTAGAAGTATGGAACACTTTTTGCAAAGAATTGTATAAGAAAACGAATTTATGAATAAGGATGAGGTTGCCTATGAAACAGGTCTTTGACATTTTGGAAGACTTGCAGGGTTTTTACAGTCCAAACTGGCAGACTTATCTAGCATCTGGCAGTTTTATGTAAATACTCTGAAGGCGATCATTTCTTAGAACCGAGAAAATATTATATTAATCTTTCTTATGTTTGATAAATTATACCTGTCTGTTATAACTATAAACTTCCCTCATCTCTCCTTGGACTTACTTGCCTGATTTAATGAGCCGTTGCCATAGTCTGACGTATTAGTGTAGTAAGCTTTGTGTAAAAAAGGCAGGGTGGAGTACGCTCTATTGTAGGCTGCTTTAAGGGGATGGTTGGTTTACTCCGGATAACTTTCCTATAGTCAACACTCTAACCAATCACAATTAAAAAGGAGCTTAATGAGTAAAACAAAAACCCAAACTCCTACCAGGCGCGTAAAAGCGCTTAGTAAGGAAGAAGATGTTTTTGCTCGTTATTTAAGAGAGCAAAGAAGTTTCTTGTTTAATCCGTATTTAGAAATTGATAACGAACTGGGCTATAATAAGGTTGTTGACGGAATTGTATCGAAGTTGTTACAAGACTTTTCAAAACGCGGAACGTACAAAGCGGATGTGCGGGAAAAGTATCTGAGAAGTCTTGTGGTTAATTTAATCTTTAGCATATATAACCGGAAACTCTTGGTAATATCGTTGAACAGCAAAGATTATAACAAAACCGAAGATGTTGATTTCAAGGGATTGACTTACAGGTTGCTTTTACAGAACTATGAGATGCTAAAGAAGAAGAAATATATTTATGAGATCAAAGGAAAGTGGGATGGCGTAAACAGTTTGAGGACGCGTATCTTTGCAAGCGAACGTTTCCTGAAGTTGGTTGAGGAGTTCGAAGCCAAGAACGGAATCTATCTTAAGGGGTTCATTAAAGAAGTGATTGTAGGTCGGAAACGTTACAAAGTCTATCAGGAAATCTTTAAGGATGCGAAGTATCAGGATAATTTCAGTCGAGTAGTCCTGCGCAAGCGAACTAAGAGCAGAAAAAAAAAGAGAAGGAATGAAGAAGAACTGACTCCCAGCATCCTGAGCGCTAATGACCAGAAATCCGTTAAAAAGATGGAGCGAGAACTAAAGAAGTACAACCAATTCGCTTTACGGCATAAGGTCTGGTTGGCGTTAGTTTAGCAAGCGCCATCTGAATACAAACCAACCATCTCCGGGCTGATAACATTATCCGTTAGGCAGTTTATGCGGGTATGAGCGCATGACGAGGAAGCTTAAACAATAATGAGTCTTGCTGCAGTGTCGATACTTACCTGTTAATATTGAATGAGCTGATCCACTCCTCCCCCCACCCCCCCAAAAAAAAAAGGACTCCCCCCCTCTATGCAAAGCGGATGCCGTCACTGAAAAAAAATATGTCTACCGGGGGAACTGTTGTTGACGCTGACCGATGAAGCAAAGAGTCTGTACAAAGCCGCAGTCTTTGCGGAGGCGAGAGATGCAGCCCTAGCATAGTACATAACAGACAGATAACGCCGGTGTATGTAAACGGGAATGTGATAAATGTAGAGTCCGGGACAACTGACCTTCCCCCCCAAAAAAAAAAATGCTACACTCGCTACTGTGTATCAGTGGAAGGTGTATATATATATATGCGTGTGTGTGGATAAGCGCAGTGCAACGATGCGTTGATGTTACAAGTGCGCCAAGAGGTGATGTAAGCCGCGTTACAATCGCTGAGATATGTTTGCGCTTGCGGAAGTGTTAGAGAGGAGAGAGAAGGTATCAGCCGGGCATTAAGCTAGTGGCAATAAACGAGGCATTTGTTACTAGAGTGGTAGAAGAGGTAACGCCGCGAGTTAGTTAGCATGTACGGCGGTGTGTGTGAGCAGCAGCAGACGTGTTAGCAAGAGAGAGGCAAGGAACGTAATTACAAGCGAGCAAAGAAGAGGAGTGTTTATGACAAGGCTATGGAGAGAAGTGCAAGTACGCGGCGTAGGATGTTCAAGACGGGAGTGACACGTGGAGTGCGTTGCGAAGAACGGGAACGCGCGCATGAGAGAGTGTGCACAAGCGCAGGAAAGGTGCAGATGCAAGTAACCAGGAGTAAAGCGAGGTATTCAGGAAGAAGTAAAGACAGCGTATGTGTGCGACGACAGGCAAGGCGTAGAAGAGGAAGAGAGAGAGCGACGGGCACAATGTGCTAAGAGACAAGCAATCGAGAGAGACACAGAGCGCGTGAGCCACGTTGTAGAGAGAGGCCGTGCGCCGGAATAAATAAAGTACGGATGTATTCTTAGCGTCTTATATACCATATACTAATAACTTTTCATAGTCTCGTTTGCATAGCGGCATTCTTAATCAAAACTAATTTAACAACAATAGGAAAATATCAATGAGATATACCAAAGAAGAATTAAGACATGCTAAACGCACACTGAAAAAGTGGCAAACTCTAAAAGATAATAACAATGTTGTTCACGTACCAGATGACGAGGCAATCGCTTGCATTGAGTTAGAACCACAGCTTTATCGTGTGTTTACTATTGACAAAGATAAGAACCTGGAAAAAGGCGGAAGATTTTACGGCGCTCATTATCAAAGGTTAAACGAGGAAGAACGCGCGAGAATTTTAATCAATAATGAACCAACCGTAGAACTGGATTTCGGCTCTTTGCACATCAGTATGTTGTATCACCGCGAAGGACTTGAATGTCCGGAAGATCCTTACAAGATAGAAGGCATTCCCGAGTATGCGCGTCCGTTGATCAAAAAGGCGACCAATATAATTATTAACGCCCACAGCATAGTGAATGCTAAGACGTCATTGAAAAATAACGTTATAAAAGACAGCGAGCTTCAAAATATTTTAATGAGGTTAGGCAATATAACTATCAATACAATAATCGAAATGATTAAGGAAGCGCATTCGGCTGTGTCGAAATATTTCCACAGCGATTGCGGCGTCAAGCTTCAGAAAGATGATTCGGATATAGCCTTCGGCGTTATTAAACGTTTGATGAAGAAAAATATACTTGCGCTGATTGTGCATGACAGCTTCATCGTTCAGAAAAAGCACGAGGACGAGTTGCGGAAAGCAATGATCTTGGAATACAAGAAAAAATTTGGTAAGAGTCCTGTTATTAAATAGTCCTTTGTAATTACACTCTTCTTTAAGCCATCTTTAATTCCCCGGGGCTAATAACACAGGGCTCCGGGGCCCCCTAATAATAAACTAAAACCCAAACACAAAAAACGGAGGTGAATGACAACTGAAACTCCTAATGAGCTTACGCTCTTAAGCAGGCCCCAAGCTGCAAAGCTTATGGGGATAAGCCTTGATTTACTGAACAGTCTGATTGAAACCGGGAAGCTGAAATTTATTCTTGTCGGCAAAAGGATAAAGATCCCGTGGTTGGCAATCAGAGAATATATCCTCAATAACATGACTGATATTAAGAGAAGCGACGACGAAGTTATACAAATTAACGATATCGTGATTGAAAACGGTTACGATCGGCGTGTGTATTCATCCTTTGACTCTGAAAAATATCTCGAAGAAATTAGGGAGGCAATAAATGGCTAGTCTATACAAGAAGGGTAATTACATCTACATCAGCTGGTATGACTTCATAAAGCAGAAAAGGCTGAACAAATCTCTTAAACTTACGGCGACGAGCACTAACTGGAAGAGGGCCGAGAAGATTAAGATGGCCTTGGAAAAGAAACTCGAAGCCGAGAAAAACAAGTATTCTGTGGCGGGCATTAGGCAGATTACGATTGCCGATGCGTTTGAACATTTCCTGAGCAACAATCGTCACAAGCACCCAAAGACAATCAAGGACTATTACCGGTTTTACAATTTGTTTAAGGAGACTTTTCCCGAAGACCAACCTTGCGGCTTGATAACAAAGATCAAAGTGGAAAGTTGGCTCAGCGAAATTAAACTCCTTAAACAGAAGCGCAACTCAATATTCGGCTACTACAAACAGCTGCGGCATTTTCTGAACTTCCTCTTTGAGTACAACTACGTCCCGATGTTCAAGATTAATCGGGACGTAGCTCCCAAACCTGAAATTGTAGAGAAAATAGTCTTTCACAAAGAAGACTTGATAGCCATATTCAAGAATCTGGATGACAAGAACAATAACTTCAAACTGCTAATCTACCTTCTTTATTACACCGGACTAAGATCTTCCGACATTCTGAATATCGACCCGGAGAAGATTGACTTGAAAAGGCGGGAGATGGTTTATTACTCTCCGAAGAGGAAACTAAGCAGGCGTATCGCATTCCACGAAGCTCTGCTGCCCGTCCTTGCTGAAAGGCTTCAAGAGCGTAGAGACGGGCGTCTCCTTGAGTACGGTACCGTAGAAGCGGTTCAGCGGGCATTAAGCCGGTACTTCAATAAGATAGGCATCGATTCTCGGGATTATTCCTCGAGGACATTCCGTAAGAGCTTCATAACTTTGGCAAGGAAGTCCGGCATGGACGAAAGCGTTGTCAAAGAACTGGTAGGACATAGTCACTCTTCGACGACAGACAAATTTTACAATCGGATAGACACCGACGCCATGAGGTCAGAACTGCGTAAGTATCCCACGATAGAGAAGCTTTCCAAGGAGGGTGGATAACCGTGTTAAAAAAGGATGCGGAGTCTTAAGTTGAAGTAACCTGATTACTTCAGTCTTTTAAAGAAGACGTCCGCATCCTAAACTGAAGTACAAATTGAAGTACATCAGTTAGAGTCAATTCCTTGAAAGCCGGTGAAATTGTGGAAAATGTCTCGGATAGGGCATAAAAAAAGCCCGAAAACAAAGGATTTTCGGGCTACCAGAGCTGGCGAAGGGACTTGAACCCCCGACCTGCTGATTACAAGTCAGCTGCTCTACCAACTGAGCTACGCCAGCATTAAACAAAAAACCTAAAGTCAGCAGCTCTACCTCCGTCGGTTGACGGAGGAGCATTCAACTTTTTAAAATTGACGTCTGCAAATCTACTAAATTATCCTATTTGAGTGCAATATCGAACGGAATTTTTTTTTATCTTTGCCGACAAGTATAAATCTTACAACTATGACCAAAAACGAACTGAAATATTATTCATCGCTACAAAAAAAGAAATACCGAAAAGCGGAGAAAAAATTTCTTGTAGAAGGGGCTAAATTAATCCGTGAAGCTATTGATTCGGAATTTCGATGCGAAATTGTATTCTATACTAATCAGTTTGAAGAAAAATTCGGTGAGTTCCAGGAGTATCTCAAAAGCAAAGGATGTAAGTCGGAATTAATATCCCAAAAGGAATTGGAAAAACTGAGCGACACGGAATCGCCGCAAGGGATAATCGGAATCTTCAATGAAAAAACCGACTTCTTATCGCACTCAAACCCTAAATTCCTGCTGGCGCTCGAAGATATCTCCGATCCGGGAAATATGGGCGCCATTATCAGAAATGCCGATTGGTTCGGACTGAAAAAAATTATTGCAAGCAAAGACTGCGCGGAAATTTATAATCCGAAAGTAATAAGAGCCTCGGCGGGGTCGGTTTTTCATTTGGAGATTTTATACTCTGATGATTTTTATGAATTTCTTTTGAGACTCAAACAAGAAGGGCATAGTATTCTTACGGCGGATTTGAATGGCGAAAGCGTTTATGAATTTACGCCCGGAGACAAAATTATATTGACTCTTTCTAACGAAGCCAAAGGACCGTCCGATAAATTGAAATCGATTACGGACAATTCAATTACAATTCCGGGACGCGGTAAAGCGGAATCGTTGAATGTAGCTGCGGCGTCGGCTATCCTGATTTCGGAATTGGCTCGTAAAATTTAATCGAAAAATTCCCACGCAACACCGAATCTTACCGAGCGCTCCTGCTTGGGATAATAGGGAACTATGAAGTATTTGGAGTTTAGCAAATTCTCGAAAACAAAATAGAGAATGGCGCGCTCCTGCAATTGACCCGCCAGGAAAAAGTCGATTTGATTCGAGGACTTGAATAAATAATCGTCGTCTTTGTAAATCGGCCAGGAAGCCGAAATCATTTTTTCTAAATCATAATAAATGCCCGGTCTTCTTCCGTAGATGTAAAAATTAAATCCGGTTTTTAAATTAAGATTATTATTGAAGAGGGTGTCGACGTAATAGATTCCTCCCGTCGATATGATTTCCGGAAGACCGAGCGAATTTCTTCCTTCCCGGTTGAAATAATAACTTGAATTGGTTTCGAACAGAAATTTCCAGAGCTTTAATGAGGCGCGTAAATTCGCGCCGTCTATTAAAATATTCTTGGAAATGAAACCGGATTCTGTCATGATTAATCTATTCTTGATATCCTTTCTAAAGTATGAAGCTTCGGCGTTCATCAGAGGAGAATAATAAGATAATTTGATTTCGACATTATGATAGATTTGTTTGTCGGATTCGCCGAATAAACTTTTCTCGTACGGATTATACGGTTTGCTGAAATTCGAATAGCCTGCGTAGAATATAAATCCTGACAAAATTCTCAGACTGAAATCCGCTCCGTATCCCAAATGGGAATCGCCGTTGTAATTCAGGTATTTTCCGAAGAACGAAAGTTTGAGTTTTCCTCTCATTATTTCCGTTGCGCCGATTAAAGAGGAAGCGAGAACCGTTAGTTTATCCTCGTCGATAAGCGGCGACGAAAAAGAAGTATATTCAAACTGATTAATCGAAAAGAGTTTGAAGGCGCCAAAGTTTAGCGACTGGTTGTAATTCAAACCGGCGCTCATCGAACCGTTGTCGCGAATTATTGTGTCTATGCCTGATTGCGTTATAAAATATGTCGTATCGTTTTGTCTGTATTCGTTCAGATGCGAGCGCAGAAAGAACGAAATTTTATACGGCGCATTCGAACCCAGGTAGGATTTTATTCCCGCGTCGAAGTATCGAAGCGTCGACTTTTGATACCTATAATAGAAATTAACCGGCGCGAGTATCGGATTATAAATTACGGGATTTTCATAGTCGAAAGGCGATGAAACGGCGGAATCGATATTTACTCCGCCGTTTAACTGCGTAATTGTTTTGGAATATTTATACGATAAAAATGTAAACGAGGAATCGTTTAATTTGTAACGGGCTCTCAGCGCAAATGACCAAAGCCCGTAATCGCTGTTTGGATAGCGGGGGCTTGTGCTTTGATTTGTAAGTTCAAACGATATATTTAATTTTTCCGCAAAGTTAGAACTGAAGTATCCGTCGATAAAACCTTCGTCGTATGGCGCCTGATAATAACGCAATCGCGTATACGGTCTTTCATGCAAATATTTTCTTGATACGAAATTTATTGCTGTGGAATTATTATTCGCGCCGTATAAAAAACCTCTCGCCAGAGGAATTAATTCGATTTTCTCGAGGCTTTCGGATTGGAATAAATTTAAGTCGAAGGCGTTAAAGATTCGGTCGTTAAGAAAAACTCCGTCGTTTAAAACTGAAATATTATTAAAGCCTTCTCCATATAAAATATATTCGCTCGGCTGTCCCACCGTACCCAGATCTCTCAAAAATCCGAAAGGCATTAATTTGAAAAAATCGCCGGGGTACCTGTAGTCGGAAAAATTGATATATTTTTTTGAAATCGAATTGTCGTTTATGTCGATTAAATCGTCCGTCTTGTGAAGAGTGGAGTCCGTTTGTCCTTTGATAATCACAAAAGAGATTATAACCAGAGCTAAAATTCTTCTCATCGTTCTTATTATTTTCTTAGTGCAAAGATAGTTTTAATTATTTAATCAAAAAAGCGTGAAATCTATTGATTAATTATTAGCCTTTGACATAAATCAAAATGTTGATAAAAAAGACAAAAAATGTTTGTTTTAAGTTGAAAAATTGTTAAATTTTGTACGTCTGCGAAAAGCAGGAATGTAAAACATTCAATAATAAAAGGAGTAATCCTATGCCAATGACAAAGAGTCAAATTGTAGACCACATGGCAAAGAAGACCGGGCTTACAAAAAAACAAACAGCTCAGTTCTTGGAAGAGTTTATAGCTCTGGCTTACAAAGAAGCTAAAAAAGAGTTTCTTATTCCCGGTCTGGGTAAAGTAGTTCTTGTTAAAAGAAAAGCTCGCAAAGGAAGAAATCCCCAAACAGGCGAAACAATTAAAATTCCTGCAAAGAAAGTTCTCAAATTCAGATTCGTTAAAGCAGCTAAAGACGCTATCCTGGGAACAAAATAATAAGCTATCTTCGCTTTTACTATATCTTTGTTAAAAGAGGCTGATTTTCAGCCTCTTTTTATTTTCCCTCTATCGGTTTTAATTTTGTTTAACAGCTCGTTGTAAAGTTTTTCAGGGATGTTGCGGAGAATTTTAGTCGATAGTTTTTGGAAATCGCCGACGTGCGAATAAAAACCGACCGTAACATTCTGCGATTTATCATGAAGATAAATAGGACGTGTGGGAAAACCGCTGAAAATCCCCCCTTTCAATTCGTCGATATTTTTGTAATGAATGATTACCTTCTTTTTGCTCATAAAAAAGTCGCTGCACACCATCTTTTCGTTGTCCGCTTCGATTACAAACGGAAAAAGACGGTAGGTCTTTATGAAATATCTGTTGATGATGTAGATTATCAATCCGTTTATTGCGGCGGGAAAGACGAAATACCATTTCTCGGTTATGAAATAAACCGAAGAGATAAAATGAATCGAAAGAAAGAATGTAGCTATTATATTTCCGTATCGATAAATTATGCGAGCAAAAAAAGAATAACTGAATTTTTCCATTTCGTTTTTTGTTAATGTTTCGAATAACCAATTGTTAATATAGAAAAAAATATTGTATGAATAAGACGACTTACGACGTAATAATAGTGGGAGCCGGTCCGATCGGAATGGCATGCGGCATCGAAGCTTCCAAAAGAAAATTAAAATATCTGATACTCGAAAAAGGATGCCTGGTAAATTCAATTTATAATTTCCCCGTCAATATGACGTTCTTTTCGACGTCCGAAAGGCTGGAAATTGGAGGCGTGCCCTTTGTGTCCCACGGCACGAAACCGACTCGGAGGGAAGCCCTCGAATATTACAGACGCGTAAAATCCGCCTGGAATCTTAAAGTGAATTATTTCGAAAAAGTTGAAGAAGTCTTGCGCGGCAAAAATCTATTCGAAGTTATTTCGGATAAAGGAAAATATCGCTGCAGGTATCTGGTGTTGGCTACGGGATATTACGACCACCCCAATCTTATGAACATTCCGGGCGAGAATCTTCCTAAAGTATTTCATTACTATAAAGAGCCGCATCCGTTCAACGACCAGAAAGTGGCAATAGTAGGAGGAGGAAATTCCGCAGTCGACGTAGCTTTGGAGACATTCAGACACGGCGCCGAAGTAACTATGATCGTCAAAAGAAACTCGCTCGATAAAAATGTAAAATATTGGGTAAGACCCGATATCGAAAATCGAATTAAAGAAGGAAGCGTCAAAGCCTTCTTCAACGCAAAACTTACCGAGATAAAAGAAAAAGAAATTGTAATCGAACAAAACGGAAAAAGAATTACTCTGGAAAACGATTTTGTTTTTGCGATGACCGGCTATCATCCCGATTTCAAGTTCCTTGAAAAAACCGGCGTTGAATTCGAAGGAAGAAAATTGAAAATTCCATCAGTAAATTCTGAAACGCAGGAGACAAACATCCCTGACCTTTTCCTGGCTGGAGTCGTATGCGGAGGCATGGATACGGGAAAATGGTTTATCGAGAATTCGATTGAACACGCAACCAGAATATTCGACGCGATAGAAAAAAGAATACGCGGGAGAAGAAAATAATAGAAAGACTTTTCTATTGTCTTTTATCCGGCATATATTTGTAGAATAATTTTCAATTTAATTGCCGGTTAAAACGATGGGGAAGACCTACTCGCTTCCGAAAGAAAAAATCAAGATTTTGCTGCTCGAGGGCGTGCATCCCAAGGCCGTCGAATATTTCAGAAACAACGAATTCAGCAATATCGAGTATCTCAAAACGTCTCTTGAAGGAGACGAATTAATCGAAAAAATCCGGGACGCCCACATTATCGGCATTCGTTCGCGCACGCACCTGACCGAAGACGTATTAAAATATGCAAAAAAATTGTTTGCCATCGGATGTTACAGCATTGGCACGAATCAGGTTGATCTCGATGCCGCGCGTATGAGAGGTATTCCTGTGTTCAATGCCCCTTTTTCGAATACGCGTTCAGTGGCGGAACTTGTAGTAGCGGAAATAATTTTTTTGATGAGAGGTATAGCCGAAAAGAATATTCTGGCGCACCAAGGCTTATGGCTTAAAGAAGCAAAAAATTCGTACGAAGTGCGCGGTAAAACTCTCGGAATTGTAGGCTACGGGCATATCGGTTCGCAGGTATCGATTCTCGCCGAAAGCCTCGGCATGAATGTCTATTATTACGACATAGTAAAAAAATTGAGTCTCGGAAATTCCAAACCGTGCGACAGTCTTGACGAACTTCTGAAAATATCGGACGTGGTTACTCTCCACGTGCCTGAAACGGAACTGACGAAAAATATGATCGCTCATGAACAACTTAGTCTTATGAAAAAAGGCTCTTATTTGATAAACAGTTCGCGGGGAACGGTAGTCAATTTGAACGACCTGGCAGAATTTATTGAGTCGGGTCATATTGCCGGCGCCGCCATCGATGTTTTCCCCGAAGAACCCGTTTCCAACGAGGAAAAATTCGTTTCGATTTTACAGAAATTCAATAATGTGATATTGACTCCCCACATCGGAGGCAGCACGTGCGAAGCGCAGGCTAATATCGGATTGGAAGTTTCAGAAAAGCTGGTTCAATACTGCGACGTCGGCTCGACGATAGGAGCGACTAATTTTGTGCAAATATCATTGGCGCCCAATATAAATCGTCAGCGGTATCTCCATATCCATCACAATAAACCCGGCGTAATGAACAAGATATCAAAAGTTTTCACCTCGCGTAAATTGAATATTGCGGCTCAGTACCTTCAAACCGATCCTTACATAGGATACGTAATCATCGATATCGACAGCAGAGAGATGAGCGGAGAAATTATGAAAGAATTAAAGGCAATTCCTGAAACTATTAAAACAAGGATGTTGTTGTAATGATATCTCGGCGTTATAATTTGACATCGAGTATTTTAAAGAATATCTTACGCAACCACATCACAACAAGAGAGGTAAAGATGAAAAGCGCATATAAATCATTTGTATTGCTTGTAATGTTTTTCTCGGCTGTAATTACTACTTCCGGTCAAAAAGCGGAAAATTTCAAATTAAAGGACTACAACGGTAAAGAATACCGGCTGAGTGATTTCAAAGACTCAAAAGCAATAGTAATTATGTTCATTGCCACGCAATGCCCCGTTTCGAACGAATACAATTCCAGAATGATAGAACTCTACAAGGACTACAAAGATAAAGGCGTTAGTTTCGTCGGCATCAATTCAAACAAACAGGAAAGCGTGGAAGAAATTAAAGAACACGCAAAAGAAAACGGGTTCGAATTCGTAATCCTCAAAGACGAAAAAAATGTGATCGCAGATAAATTCGGAGCTTCAGTAACCCCCGAAATCTACGTTCTGAACGGCGACTTCGAAATTTTGTACCACGGAAGAATTGACGACTCGCGAAAAGAAGACGAAGTTAAAACTCACGATTTGAGAGTAGCTCTCGACGAAATTTTAGCCGGCAAAAAAGTTTCAAATCCCAAAACAAAAGCGTTCGGATGTACAATAAAAAGAGTAAACTAACATGCGCAAATTAATCCTGGTTGTTTTACTGACATTAATACCAGCGACCTTCTTTGCCGAAAGCAAACAAAAAGATACGGCAAAAGAGGTCAAAATTGTTGCTATTAATAAAGACGGATTAAACAAGGTTATTAAAAACAGGAAAGGGAAGGTTCTCTTTCTGAATTTATGGGCTACTTGGTGCATACCGTGCCGCGAGGAAATACCCGACATCGTGAAATTAGCGGGGGAATACGAAGACGTTGAATTTATCGGATTGAGCGTCGATTTTCCGGAAGACGTCGACTCCAAGGTTATTCCCTTTCTGAAATTTAATAACGTGCTATATACGAATTACATTAACGGTTTCGAAAACGACGAGGAGTTGATAAATTTTCTCGACGAAAATTGGAACGGCGCATTGCCCGCTACGTTGATTTACGACTCCAAAGGAAAAAAGACTTCATTTCTAGAAGGCAAAAAAACTTATAAAGAATTCAAGGAAGAAATCGAAAGAGCAAGGAAAAGAAAATAATCCTTGCTCTTTCCCTAATAAATTATTTCTTCAGTTCGAAATGGTCGTAAAGCTCGCCCGTAACCGTATAGGAATTATAAATCAATCTGTCGCCTTGTATGTCGATTACCTGAAAAAGTTGCGTGAAAGTTCCGAGTTTGGCGATTAAATCTTTGTACATCGGATTTGCAGGATACTGTTTTGGGCCTGATACGGACGTTACATATACGGTTCCTTTCGATTCGTCGTCCGAAATTTTGCCGTTATATATTTTATATGTCCTGGCATAAGTATGATCGTGACCCTGCAAAACGAGATCCACATTAAACTTGTCGAAAATCGGCATGAATGTTTCCCTTATATCCTTATTGTCTCTTCCTTCGCCCGTTGAATAGACTGGGTGATGATACGTTACGACTGTCCATTTGTTAGGATTGTCGGATAATATATTTTCAAGCCATTCGGCCTGATCTTTCAGGCGGTAATTTGTGTTGAGCACAATAAACCTTACGCCCTGGTAATCTACATAATAAACCGATTCTTCCAATCCTTCGGGACCGTTTTCGGGCAACGTAAAAAGACTTTGCCAGAGCGGATATTTGTCGGTTTTTTTCTTTTTACCGTCTGCCATTTCAAAATAGAGGTCGTGATTTCCGATGGCCATAATCGATGGTACAATCCGGTGAATGAATCCCGTGGCGTCGAACCATTCTTTCCACATCGACTCGTCTGGCAGGTCTGTTAGATCGCCCGCAAAAAGCCAGAAAGAAGCTTCGGGCGCGGTCATTAAAGCTTTTCTGAATACTCTTGCCAAATCTTCGCGGATTCCGTTTTGAGGGTCGCCGAAATAAACGAATCGGAAAGGTTGATCGGTATCGGATGCGGTTCTGAATTGATTCCATTCGCTCGTTACGGAGTCGTAGCCCACCCTGTAAACATAAAGCGTATTCGGTTTCAAATCGTTCAGTACCGCCGAATACGTATATGACAAATTGCCTTTGTAATTCAGTTCGTTCATTTGCGCCGGAGTTTTAATAGCGCTGTCTTTGAATTCGATCCACTTTGTCGCCTCTGCCAATTCTACAAAACTATTGTCATGGCTTTCGTTTGTATGCCAGGTTACGGCGATACTCGACGAGGGTTGTTCGGTCAGATTAAGAATAATTCTGTCCGGGGCGTCAATGTGCTGCGCTTTCAGAAAAGCGACGAAAAGCAGGAAATAGATTAATGTTATTTTTTTCATTACGAACCTTTCTATTATTTGAAAACGTTGATTGTGTATTTACTAACGTCAAATTTTCTTTTGCAGCCCGCATAATTCATATACCTAATTTTCCCGAAAACGGGTCGCTCGCTCCAGGCGCGGTCGTGAACGCCCCCGATAGACCATGCAATGCCTGTATATCCGTTAGGGTCGCGTCCGTCGAGTTCGTGCTTGTCGTTTAGATAGATTGCATATTTAAGCGCTTCTTCGGGCGAGTTTGTCCATTCCAAAATTTTCTTAGCCCAATACATTCTGAGATAACCGTGCATTTTCCCTTTTGTCTTCATTTCAAACTGGGCGGCGTTCCACAGCGAGTCGTGAGTTTTTCCTTCTTCGAGTTCTTCGAGCGAATAGACGTATTCTCGTTTGTCGCGGCGGTGTTCGTTAAGCGTCTTTTGAGCCCATTCGGGAAAACCTTCGAATGAATCGTATTTCTTGTTATAGTAACAAAAATTGTCCGACAATTCTTTGCGCACTATCAATTCTTCGAGAAAGCTTTCTCTCGATTTAGAATGCTCCGTTCTTCTGAGTATTTCGAGCGCAATACGCTGAGCCGATATGTGTCCGAAATGGAGATGAATCGATAAATTCGAAAGTGCATTTTCGTTCGGATCGTTCTTTTTGTCCGAATAAAATTCCAGTTTGCTTTCGATGAAGCTATCGAGAATTTCAAAAGCCGCCTCTTCGCCGGGCAAAATCCAGTCGATTTCTTGCACGCTCGCATCGGTTTTAATTTTTAAGTTTTCCCAGTCGTTTTTAATGTTTGTAAATTCATTGACGGGCATTTTTTTCAACGGCGGAAAATCGTCCATAAACTCGGGGAGAAGTTTCTGAATTTTGGGTCTGAATGTATATGCGGCAAATTCCTGCTTCCCTGAAGCCAGAAAACAAGGAACGATATTATGCGCGTCGACGTCGTAAAACGGAATTTTGATTTTTGAATGAACTTCCTTTTTCCACTTCCTGGTAATTCTAAGAGGATTGAAATCCGTGATTAATTCCGAACAGCCCGATTCCTTTACAAACGCCGGAATTGTAACTGCGGGATTGCCTGAAAGAAGTTTGAAACCGATATTCAATTTCGACAATTTTTTTTCGACCTGTTTCAATCCGTTTATCATGAAAGAATATTGACGCAGCGAGGCGCCCAAGAATTCCGGAACGAGATTGAAAATTACAATCAGGGGCAATTGTCTCTCCTTTGCTCTGTGATAAGCAAACAGGAGCGCCCAGTTGTCGTATACTCGCTGGTCTCTTTGCATCCAGTAGATGACAGCGCCGTTTTTGAGCTCGGCGTCTTTCAGTTTCCGCACTCTTTTGGGAAGAACCATATCCGTCCGTATCAGATTAGATATCAAAAATAAAAAAAGAATTTAAGATACAGAAAATCATACCTGCTTGTATAATTTAAGGAAATTTATTAATTTATACTCAGTCTAAATAAATATTATATATGAAACCGATTCTGATATTAATTGCAAACAAATTTTTTCTGACAAATTACGCTATAAGCTGTATTCTGCAGGATTTGGAAGGCATGAAAGTGACGGGAGCGCAGGAAGAAAAATTAAAGGACGAAATACGTTCCCAAAAGCCCGATATGATTATTGTGGAAACGGATATGTTAAAACAGGACAGCGTGCGGTTGATGAAAGAGATCAAGGAGGAATTTCCGCGTCTGAAAATCATGGCGTTAGTCGACTCGGAAGACCTGTTCAATCTGAAGCGTCTGCTCGACCTTGGGCTGGACGGCTATCTGTCCAAGTCCGTCACTAAAGAAGAATTGCAAAGAGCGGCATTAAAAGTATACAACGACCAAAAGTACTACAGCCAGGATATTAGCCGAAAAATATTTGATCCCGAATTTAATAGGACGCTTTCGGAAAAGCTGAGTGAACGCGAGTACGAAATATTGCGCCACATAGCGGAAGGATTAAATAATAAAGAAATAGGAAGACTGCTTTTTATCAGCGAGTTTACCGTTCTTACTCATCGCAGGAATATTATGCGCAAGCTTAATGTAAAAAACACGCCGCAACTTATTGTCGAAAGCATCAAGAGGGGATTAATCAGCATAGGAGATAATTAATACTAAGTTTTTAGTATCATTTTACTAAGAATGATGTATTGACGGAGGCGAAGAGTTCTATTAGTTTTGTAGTAAAGATTTAGTCTAAATAAGGACAAGAAATGAAAAAATTAATTATATCAATATTTATTTCGCTTACGGGGATTATAGCTCAAACTCGTTTTCAAGGAAGGGTGGTTGACGCCGCCGGTAATCCGATACCGGATGTAAATGTATTGGTTGCCGGTACGAGTTACGGAACTTCTTCCGATAAAAATGGGATATTTAAGCTTGATTATCCCTTGAAGTCCGGCGATGAGATCTCTTTTTCGTGCATCGGATTTGAGGCTAAAACAGTTAAATATAATCCGTCAATTAATTTTTTGACTGTCCGTTTGCAACCAAAGGAGTATTCTTCCGAAGCAGTTGTGGTGACAGGAACGCGTAATCTCAAAAAACTGAAAGATACTCCGGTCAGAACGGAATTGATTTCCGAAAAGGAAATTAAAAAATGCGGTTATGTCAGTCTGAAAGAAGTATTGATGGAACAGACGGGGCTTGCCGTAATCAACAACCACGGAAGCGGCATCCAGATTCAAGGACTCGATCCCGATTATACGCTTATTCTTATCGACGGCGAACCGGCAATCGGAAGAACGGCGGGCACGATTGAACTGTCACGCTTCGACGTGGCAAATTTAAAACAAATCGAGATTGTCAAAGGCCCTTCTTCTTCTCTTTACGGCAGCGAAGCGCTTGCCGGCGTCGTTAATCTCATTACCTCTTTCCCCGAAGTCCCGGAAAAAATCGCCCTTTACGCTCAAACCGGAACTCACAATTCGTATCAATTGAATGGAGACCTCTACAAATCTTTCGGTAAATTCAAAGGTTCGCTTTTTCTGAATACAAGGGGAACCGAAGGATTCGATCTTACACCCGGGTCGATTTCGAAAACCGCGCCGGAATATGACAATATACTGATTAATCCTAAACTCGAATATAGTTTCGACGAGTCAAACTCACTCAAAATAAACGTCAGATATTTTAATGAAAATCAAAATAACCTTGCAGAGATTACGGAAAACGATCGAACGGTAATTCTTAAAGACGAAGACAGACTGCGCGATGTTAATATTTCTTTGAACTATTCGGGTAAGTTAAGTAATTCGTATAGTCATCAGTCCAGATTATACGCAAGTAATTATTTTACCGAAAGCAAACTGAATTATCAAATTGGAGGCGAACAATACGAATATAGCAGGTTCGATCAATATTACTATAAAGCGGAATACTCGGGCAATCTGCTAATCGATCAAACTAACCTGACTACGTTCGGAACCGGATACGTGAAAGAAAGCATCAATGCAGACAGAATCGACAAGGAAGCAGACGACATAAATTCGCATTTCGTTTTTTTGCAGCACGAATGGATTCCGTCCCGGTTTGTCGATATTGTCGGAGGTCTCAGGTACGACTATCACAGCAAATATTCGTCGCGCATAAGTCCCAAAATATCAGCCGCAATAAAACCGTATGATTTTTTGAAATTTAACGTGTCGGTCGGCAGCGGATTTAAGGCTCCTACGCTTCAACAGCTTTATCTCAATTTTACAAATCCGCAGGTCGGATATTCGGTTTACGGAGCAACGAATTTTTTGTATTACTTCAATAAACTTCTGGAAGAAGGACAAATCGACAGGATTCTCATTAATCCCGAAAACATAAATAAACTCAACGCCGAGAATTCCTGGTCGTTAAATTTTGCTGTGGAGTACGAACATTCCGAAAATTTCTGGGCGTCTTTGAATTTATTCAGGAACAACGTAAGAGATTTAATTGACGCAACGCCAATCGCGATCAAGAAAAACGGACAGGGTCTATACACCTATTTTAATCTGAATAAAATTTATACGCAGGGCATTGAATCCGAGATTAGAATAACTCTGTACGATTATATCAAAATGAGCGCCGGGTATCAATATCTCGATGCTGTAGACGAGGAAGTTCTCGAAAAAGTCAAAGCCGGCGAATATTTCAGACTAACCGAGTCTGGTCGATTGAAAAAAATAACCGAATCCGACTACGGAGGATTGTTCAATCGCTCTAAACATTCGGGAAATATCCGACTCGCCTACGATAACGAAACATACGGAGTCTTTGCGGCGCTTACCGGAATTCTCAAAGGGAAATACGGATATTACGACAGAAACGGAAATGGCATTCTCGACGACAAAAGCGAATATGCGGCGGGATACGCCGTCTGGAATTTTGCCCTCAACAAATCGATAAACGACCACTTGGCTCTGCAGCTAAGAATTGAAAATTTGTTGGATAGAAAATTGAGCGGACAAAATATGAATTTGTCCGGTAGAATAATTTACGCCGGAATTTCAATTAATTATTAAAAAAGGGAGAATAGATGAAAAAGCTATATTTACTCGCGTTACTGTTTACTTTATTATTTGTCGGTTGCGACGACTCGAGCAGCACCGAACCGGTTGACGATACGCCGGATGTTAAAGTTGTCGAAGTTAAGGACGTTCCCGCATTGGGTCCGGGTTTAACGTACTTTCGTTTTTCCGACAGCACAATTGTAACCGGAGCCGATACTTTATCCGATAAATGGGATATTGCTTTCAGAAGAACCGCAATTTACACAAACGGCGGCGTTAGCGGTCCCGGCAAGGGCGGAGCGATCGTACTGAAAAACACCGACTTTTATGATTTAAAGGAAGCTCCGTCTGAAGGATATCAGGTCGACGCAGAAAACGCACCCGCCATCCCAACCGGGTCGGGTAACGGCTGGTACAATTATAATCCCGAAACTCATATCATTTCTCCGATTCCCGGGGTTGTGCTTGTTATTAAATCGGGCGACGGCAAATATGCAAAAGTTCAGATTATAAGTTATTACAAAGGAGCTCCCGAAGCTCCGACGTCTTCGGACGAATCGAAATACTATACTTTCAGATATGTTTATCAGCCGGACGGCTCAACTAAATTTGAATAATAAAGGAGAGATATAAAAATGAAATCATATAAAACATTACTTTACTTCTTAATTACAGGCTTATTTCTTTACTCGAATCTCCTGGGTATGGCAGGAGACGGCAAAAAAGTGTCCGTTATAATAGTCGGACACGGAGCTCCTGCCAAAGATTTTCCGAAACTCAAAGAATATTTCAAATTGCACGACAGCCACACTCCGGAAGCCGAAGAAATCGAAAACGAGCTGCGAAACTGGCCACGCAACGAGGAAAACGATCCTTATTGGGCGGGCTTTATGAAAATAGTCGAAATATTTAAAAGTAAGTTTCAGAATTTTCATTCGGTCCATTATGCTTTTAATGAAATGTGCGCTCCTACTGTAGGCGAAGCGCTCAAGAAAGCATCCGAAGACAAACCGGATTTAATCCTTGTAACGAGCATAATGTTCACTCCTGGCGGCGGGCACTCCGAAAAGGATATTCCCGCCGCAATTGAAATGTTTCAGGAAGAACACCCTGAAATTAAGATTGAATACGCCTGGCCTTACAGCCAGGAATCATTGGCGAATTTCATCAATTCACACCTGTTGCGCTTTATTGATAAATAACCGTACGGAGCCGGCGCCGTCCGGCTCCATTATATTAAAATAACCGGGAGATTTGGAAATGAAACGAATTATCATGACGATAATTTTTTTTGTATCATTAAATCAGGCATTGATGTCTTATTCCGGAGACGGAATAAATATTTCCGGGAGAGTCCTGGATGCATCGACAAAAGAGCCTCTTATCGGCGCAAACATCATTATAAAAATGACCAATCTGGGTACAGCCACCGATATTAACGGATATTTTGAAATAAAAAGAATACACGTGGAAAATCCCGAATTGATTATATCAATGGTCGGTTACCAGTCGATTGTATTTCGTCTGAACGATAAAAATTCGGAAAATCTAACATTCGAATTAAAACCAGCTCTAATTGAAATGGGCTCGATTGTGGTGACCGGCACAAATACGCTTCATCTTTACGAGAATACGTCGGTAAAAACCGAAATTGTGCCGAAAAAATTGATACAGCAGCAGAGTGCATGTAATTTGGCTCAGGCTCTTGGACTTCAAACCGGCGTTATGGTAGAAAACGACTGTAATAATTGTAATTTTACGCAGGTGCGTATTCTCGGTTTCGACGGGAAATATTCGCAAATACTGATAGACGGCGACCCCGTCGTCAGCTCGCTGGGCGGAGTTTACGGACTGGAGCATTATCCTCAGGAAATGATTGAACAGATCGAAATAGTTAAAGGCGGAGGCTCGTCGCTCTACGGCGGAGGAGCAGTTGCCGGAACGATCAATATGATGACTCGTCGTCCCGCATTTAACGGCATAAAAATTTATTATTCCGGAAATTCGATCGACGGAACTCCCGATCATCAAATAGGCGCCATTGCCGAAATTGTAAGCGACGACAATAAATCGGGATTTTATGTGTTCGGCTCTACGAGAGACAGAGGAAGCTACGATCGCAACGGCGACGGTTATTCCGAATTGGGGAAACTCAAAAACGAAACGGTCGGTTTCAACGGATATATCAGACCACTCGAAAATTCGGAATTACAACTCTCCTTTCATCGTATAGTTGAAGATAGGAGAGGCGGCGGAGACTTCGACAAACCCGTCCATGAAGCGTCGATTGCCGAATGGACGAATCACGAAAAGTGGGGCGGCAAGCTGAGATGGAATCAAAAAGTCAACGCGTCGTTTGAATATAAAATAAATTATGCGTTTAGCATACTCGACCGCGACTCGTATTATGGCGGTTTGCCGGACGATACTCCCGAGGCAAAACTCCAGGCTCTTAAATATTACGGACACTCGGACAACCCGCTTCATACGGCCGGTATTCAGGCAAACTATTATTTAAGCGGTCATATTATAACGGCTGGCGTTCAATACGATTACGACAAACTTATAGATAAAAGCGTTTCGAGCGAGGCTTATTATGTCGACGAAATATTCAGAAATATCGGAGTCTATTTACAGGACGAAATATCGTTCGACAGCGAAGAGCATCTGCAGTTAGTAGGAGGAGTGCGTTTCGATAAACATTCGGCTCTGTCTGATTGGATTGTTAGCCCTCGGATCAACGCTAAAGTTAAATTGTGGGACGCGCTGAATTTGAGAGCCGGATTTACGACGGGCTTCAAAGCGCCTCAAATTTTCGACGAGGATTTGCATATCTGCGGACTCGAAGGAACTCAGCGCGTTATCCGTAATTCGGCTGGACTAAAAGAAGAAAAAAGCTACTCTTATACATTCGGCGCTGAATTCCAGGATTTTGTCGGCGATATTCCTCTGCTGGCGGGCGTAACCCTGTTTTATACGCGTCTTTCCGGAGCCTACGGCGAAAAGTTTATTTCTTCGGACGGCGTTATTGAATATTGGGAAAGAATTAACAGCAGCGGCGCCAGAGTAAAAGGAATCGAATTTGATTTCGGCGTTAAACCCCTAAATAAACTGGAAATTCGTTCCGGCTTTACTTTTAAGAATAATCAGTACGACGATATTCTGGAAGACTATAATACAAAAGAATTTCTCAGAACGCCCGATATTTTCGGCTATGTGAGAATTGCCTATGACTATTCGAATAAATTCAGCCTTTTTACAGCCGTTAAATATACCGGCAGTATGTACGTGCCTCACGAAATTGCCGTCGATTATCAGGATAATCCCATTATCGAAGTTAACAAGAGTAAAGAATTTTTTGAAATAGATTTTGCCCTCAACTATAAATTGAATTTGATTGAAAATCTCGCTACGGAAATATCGCTCGGAATAAAGAATATTACAGATCAATATCAGGAAGACCTTGACTTTGGAGTCGACAGAGATCCGGGCTATGTATACGGTCCGTCGTCACCTCGTACGGTATATCTTAATCTGGGATTCAAATTGTAATTGCAAGAGGCGGTTTGAGGGAATCCGTCCAGCTCATAAGCTCGCACATTTTATGAGTTGATGGATTCCTCCTTATTTAAAATAAATTTTTGTTCTGGATTTAACTTCCCATCCTGACAATCTCGTCGTATTCTTCTTTTGTAACGGGCATTACCGATAGTCGATTTCCTCTTTGAACCAACTTCATGTTTTTAAGTTTGGGATTTTGTTTAATTTCGTCGAGCGTTACGGCTTTGGGGAATTTTTTTATCAATTTAATGTCGACCATATACCAGGCGGGATTCTCTTTTTTGCTTTTGGGGTCGTAGTGTTTGTCGTCCGGATCGAAAGCCGTAAAATCCGGATATCCTTCTTTGACAATTTCGCAAATACCGACAGCGGCAGGCGGTTTTGTGTTGCTGTGATAGAAAATCACCTTGTCGCCTTTTTTCATTTCGTCGCGCATATAATTGCGCGCCTGATAATTTCTAACTCCGTCCCAATACGTCGTCTGATTTTTACTTTTTGCAAGGTCGTCTATCGAAAAAACATCCGGTTCGGATTTTACCAACCAGTATTTCATTGTTCCCTCCTTTTAATGATTTTCGAGATAAGCTTTCAAAAATTTCCCGGTATACGAACTGTCGCAATTCATAATTTCTTCCGGCGTTCCCATTGCAACAATTTCTCCTCCGCGGTCCCCGGCTTCGGGTCCGAGGTCGATAATGTAATCGGCGCATTTTATTACGTCGAGATTATGCTCGATGATGACAACCGAATTTCTATTGTCGATGAGCATCTGAAAACTTTTCAAAAGCTTATTAATGTCGTCGAAATGCAAACCGGTTGTGGGCTCGTCGAAAATAAAGAGGGTATGCTGACTTTTTCTACGTTGTGCAAGATGAGATGCAAGTTTAACTCTTTGAGCTTCGCCTCCGGAGAGAGTCGTAGACGGCTGTCCTAACTTAATATATCCCAAACCAACGTCCGACAATGTTTGCAGTATATCTTTTAACTTGTCGTGATTGGCAAAAAATTCAAGCGCTTCGTCGACGGTCATATTTAATACATCGACAATGTTTTTGCCTTTGTAAGTAATTTCCCGAACTTCCTTTTTAAAGCGCGTTCCTTTGCAATCGTCGCATTCGAGATACAGATCAGCCAGGAATTGCATTTCGATTTTTACGAATCCGTCGCCCTCGCATGTGTCGCATCTGCCGCCGGGAACATTAAAGGAAAAATAGCCCGGTTTATAGCCGCGCGCTCTTGCCTGCGGCGTGGAGGCGAATATTTCCCTTATCAATTCATACCCTTTTACATAACTGATGGGATTAGATCTCGGCGATTTACCGATGGGCGATTGATCTACGATTTCAATATTATCGATATAACGCGCTCCTTCGATAGTATCGAATTTGCCTACTTTGGGCGGATTTCCTCCGCTCATCTTTACAAGTCCGCCGTATAAGATATCGTGCACCAGAGTGCTTTTTCCCGAGCCGCTGACTCCGGTAACGACAACAAACTTTCTCAGCGGGAATTCGACGGTAATATTTTTAAGGTTGTTTTCTCTTGCTCCGGTAATTTTTATTATTTCTGTTTTTGAAGTGTTTCTCTTTTCCGGAACGGGAATTTTTAGCTTGCCCGATAAATATTTACCCGTTAGCGAATCGGGATTTTTTATTATTTCGTCGTATGTTCCGTGCGCAACGAGTTGACCGCCGTTTATACCCGCCTTCGGTCCCATGTCGTATATCAAATCGGCTTCTTTCATCATTTCGGGGTCGTGTTCAACAACCAGTACTGTATTTCCGATATCCCGAAGGGATTTAAGAATCTTTATCAAACGGGCGTTATCCCTCGGATGAAGCCCTATCGAAGGTTCGTCGAGTACGTATAACGTGCCCATTAATGCCGAACCCAAAGAAGTGGCAAGATTAATTCTTTGCGTTTCGCCGCCCGATAGCGTGCTGCTCAATCTGTCCAATGTAAGATAACCCAATCCCACGTCGTTTAAGAACGTAAGCCGTTTTAGAATTTCGTCGTAAATTCGCTGAGCTATGGTTTTTTCGTAGTCGCTTAAACGAAGGTTTAGAAAGAATTCGCGCGCTTTTTCAATCGACATTTGTACGATATCGAAAATCGAAAGTCCGCCTACCTTCACCTGGAGAGCTTCTCTTCTTAATCTTGAACCTTTACATGCATGACATACCGTATAACCTCTGTATTTGCTCAACAGGATACGGATATGCATTTTATACGTATGATTTTCGAGCTCTTTGAAAAATCCGTTAATACCTTCAAAGCCGTCATAACCTTTTTTAAGAATTTCAATCTGCTTGTCGGTCAAATCTTTGAACGGTTTATCGAGAGGAATTTTGTATTTGTTGTTTCGTATTAATTGTCTGAGATATTTGCTGAATTTCGGAGTGCGCCACGGAGCTATTGCTCCTTCGCTAATGCTCAAATTCGGGTCGGGAACGATTAGATTCATGTCGTAATCCATCGTCTTACCGAATCCCTGACAGACGGGGCATGCGCCGTACGGATTGTTGAAAGAGAAAAATCGAGGTTCAGGCTCTTCGTATTTTATTCCGCAACATTCGTAAAATCGGTTGAAATTTTTCCTTTCGAAATTGTCGGCATTGATTACGAGCAATCTTCCTTCGCCTTCTTTGAATGCAATTTCAATCGATTCGGCCAATAACTCTCGTATTTTTCCTTTTTTTATTTTGAATCTGTCGAGCACTACAATAATGTCTTCTTTTTCAACTTCGGCAAAATCCCGGAAATTATCGAGTTCGCTTAAATCGACGAATTCGTTTTTAACGATTATCCTGAAGAAGCCTTTCTTTTTCAAAAGTTCTATTTCTTCTATTACTGAGCGCTTTTCGTGAGGGTGTATCGGAAATCCGAGGTAAAATTTCCCGTTTTCTTCCCGGGTTTCGAGCCACTCGCATACGGAAGCGACTGTGTCTTTTTTTACTTCGTTTCCGCAATCGAAACAGATAGTCTTCCCGATTCTCGCAAACAGCAAACGCAGGTAGTCGTAAATTTCGGTGGAAGTGCCGACGGTAGAACGGGGATTGCGCGCTGTGGTTTTCTGTTCAATAGCTACCGCAGGCGAAATTCCCTGAATGATGTCGACGTCGGGTTTGTTCATTCTTTCGAGAAACTGACGCGCATAGGACGAAAGGCTTTCTACGTATCGGCGTTGTCCTTCCGCATAGATTGTGTCGAATACAAGCGAGGATTTGCCGCTGCCGCTGACGCCGGTGAAAACAACCAGCTTGTGTTTCGGAATTTCGAGGTAAATATTCTTAAGATTATGCTGACGCGCCCCTTTAATTGTTATTTTCTTATTGTCGAATGTCATATGCCATTTTAAAAAAATCGTAACCGGAAAGTTACGAATAAGTTAGAAGATTTTCTTGAAAGGGAATGGTGAAAGATTTGTTTGAAGAGCTACTTTTCTTCTTCCCAATCGATCAGTTTGCCGTCCCTGAAGAAGAATGTAATTTTCCCGTAATACCATTGAGTAAAAACGCCCCATTTTTCTACATTCTTATCGATTTTGTCGGGCTTACCCCATCCGGCTCTTAGCATCTCTTCGGTCATGCCTTTCCAGATTTGCTTGCGGTAGACGCGGGGTCCGTATTTTTTGCCAAACTTTTTAACGTAGAGCATTTCGATTTCATGCTCGGCTTGCGCAATCAATTCGTCTAAGTTCTCTTTTTCGATTTTAAGGGAATCAAGTTGAGCCTTCAGTTCGATTAATTCTTTCTTGAGGAGTTTCTTTTTATTGATAAGCGAATTAAGCGAAGAATTGTATTCCGATTTACTTAGCGCGGTCTGACCGGTCAATAAAGAAGAAGAAAAAAATAACAAAAGAAGAATAATTCTGTTCATCATATACCATTATGAATTTTGATAAAAACAAATCCCGCATAAAGCGGGATTGCAAGTAGTGAGATATTTTTTTATATAATTGTTTATTGATGTCACAATGATAATAAAAATAATAAAAAAATTACAAGTCTTTGGTGCCAAAACAAACGCCTACCGCCTTAGCGGCAAGTACGCCCTGGTCGGTTTTCTTTACGAGCTTTTGTTTGGCAATAGCGTCTACAATTCTTACGCTTTTAATTTCATTCCCTTTCAGAGCGACCATTTTGCCGAATTGTCCTTTAATAGCGAGCTGAATCGCCTGAGTTCCGAATTTTGTAGAGAGAATGCGATCGAAAGGAGTAGGGCTTCCGCCGCGCTGAAGATGCCCGAGTACCGTATAACGGGTTTCGAGACCTGTATTCTCGCTTATTTTCTTTGCCACATATTCGCCGATTCCGCCTAATTGAATCGGGTCGGTTCTTTTAATATCTTTACCTTTCATAATCATAGTGCCGTCTTTGGATTTGGCGCCTTCTGCAACGCATACAATACTGAAACGTTTGCCCATCATATTGCGCATGAGAACCTTGTCGTAGATCGCTTCCCAGTCGAACGGAATTTCGGGTATCAGAATTACGTCGGCGCCTCCGGCAAGTCCTCCGTTTAAAGCTATCCACCCGGCATATCTGCCCATCACTTCGATAACCATTACGCGGTGATGAGAGGATGCAGTTGTGTGGAGCCGGTCGAGCGCTTCGGCAACAACATAAACTGCGGAGTCGTGACCGAATGTCAGGTCGGTTGCATCCAGGTCGTTGTCGATTGTTTTGGGAACTCCCACCACGTTCATACCCATTTGACTGAGTTGATGAGAAATATGCATCGTGCCGTCGCCGCCGATTGCAATAATGGCGTCCAAATTCCAGGCGTCGTAATTTCGCATTGCCTCTTTCGAACGGTTAATAATTTTGATTTTTCCGTCGACTTCCTCAGGCCAATGGAACGGGTCGCCTTTATTCGAAGAGCCTAAAATCGTACCGCCGGTGGCAAGAATTCCAGAAACGTCTTTGTTGTATAACTCCATTGCTTTGCCTTCAACCAATCCCTCGAAGCCGTCTAGAATGCCGAGAACCGTCAAGCCGTTGTCCAGCGCGGGTTTTGTTACGCCTCTGATTACTGCGTTGAGTCCCGGGCAGTCGCCGCCGCCTGTTAGTATTCCTACTCTTTTAATTTTTTTTGATGGCATAATACACCTTATTTTTTAGTCAATTCTATTATCGTAATTTTAGAGTGACTTTAAAATGTAATTTAGCAAATTTTTGCAATTTATCTTTCCCGATATTTTTCGCCGCTTGCAGGACTGCATCCGAGGCTCCTTTGGGCAAGTCTAATCCTTGCTCTTTTAGTTTTAGGAACCATTCGTTGAATTTATTTCTTGCCAGAATCGAAGCGGCGGCAACTCCCGTATATTTTTCCGCTCCTGTTTCCATTATGAACTTGATATCTTTCGTATCAATCGACGGATGGATTTCCAGATTCCTGTTGCTGAATTTATCCGTTATTACAAGATTACATTGAACTCGCTTTAGAAGTTTGCCCGTAACCAAAGAATGACAATGAACGAGCAGTTTGTTCAGATTCCGGTATTGATCGTACAATCGGTTGTAATCTTCCGGCTCAAGAGAACAGATTTCAAAGTCATTTCCGATAATTTGTTTAATAGATTCGGCAAGCAAATCGATTTGAGTATCGCTTAAATCCTTGCTGTCGCGCACTCCTATCCGTTTTAATTTTGAGGCGGTTTCCTTATTCACATAAACTGCCGCAACTACCAGCGGACCGAAATAATCGCCTTTGCCGCATTCGTCCGAACCGATATATTCTTCGTATTCGATGTCGTCATTTCCAATCTCAGGAGAATTTTCGTCGAAGACAGCGCTTTTGATTTTGTTATATTCGAACGAATCCGGGTCGCCCTGAATTACAATCTTATTTCCTTTCTTACCGAAATAAACCTGTACTTTTACTTTCTTTTTATTGTAATTAACCGTGAATTCGTAGTTGTAATTTTTTTCTTCGATATCCGAAGGATTAAAATCCATTGTTGAAATTTTATTTCGAATAGATTTGATAATATCGAAAGCCGATTTTTTAAAGCCGGTATTTGTCATAAGTATAAACAAAATTAATTGGAATCGTAACTTATGAATTTTAGACGAGAAAATTGCTTACCCGGCGTGAATTACCTTTTTCAATGGAGAAATTCGATAAAATTTTGTAATCTTGTGACCGTCTTTTTAAGTAATTATGGTCAGGAGAGGTGGCAGAGCGGTTGCCTGTCCGACACAGACGGAAATGCGGCGGTCTTAGAAGGCTTATTGAGAATAAAGTTCTTTCATTGACAACGGAGAGGTGGCAGAGCGGTTGCCTGTCCGACACAGACGGAAATGCGGCGGACTTAGAAAACTTATTGAGAATAAAGTTCTTTCGGTTATTACGGAGAGGTGGCAGAGCGGTTGCCTGTCCGACACAGACGGAAATGCGGCGGTCTTAGAAAACTTATTGAGAATAAAGTTCTTTCATTGACAACGGAGAGGTGGCAGAGCGGTTGAATGCGGCGGTCTTGAAAACCGTTTGGCGCTTGCGCGCCACGGGGGTTCGAATCCCTCCCTCTCCGCAAGAAAATTATACAAAAAACTCAATTGATTTCAATCTATTCCTTTTTGCTTCGTGAATTATAATTCTGTCTTTATTTTAATATGAATAGCTCTTGTGGAAGGAGAGTGCATTTTTTGAATTGTGATTGTATTAGTAATCTATTTTTTTAAATACTGCCTCACAATTGTCTTGCATTCATTCTTTAGGAAATCCTTGTTCCTCTAATTTATCTTAACATTACATAAAATGTAACCCCTAAAATTTTTATAATATTGCAATCCTTTTTTAAAGCATCGACCCCAAATGTAAAACTTTTGTAAAACCTGCAAATGAAGCTCTGAGAAAGAGTGTATTCTATTTTATTTTGATTATGTTAGCTGATGTGTATAACGTAAAAAAATTACACATCAGAACAATAAGTAAAAAGTAAACATCGGAACAAATCAATGAACGGAAACAACATACATAAATTTCATATACCCGTACTGGGCGTCGGCTATTCGATAGACACGCCGTTAAAAGTAGCAAAATACGGTATCTCGTCGGTAATGTCGCTTGTAGACGACACTTTAATGGAAAAATTAAGAAAACACTATCTAGAAAAAAGAAACAAAACTTATGTCCCGATAGAAAGCGACCAATACGATTCGCGGGCTAAGAGGACTACCGCATATTTAAATATGATCGGTGAATTTGTAGAGGAAGATTTTGCAAAGCTGAAATCGACGCCTTTCGAAGAGGGCAGCGAAATAAATAAATATTTTGAAATGCTGCGGGACGATTCCGATTTGAAACGGCTCTACAACAGAATGCTGAAGTCGAACGATCCTTACCGAAAAAAGCTTATGGAAGAGCGGCTCAGGAACGGTATGAAACCCGGTTCCATAGACGTTAATATTATGACGAAAGTTGATAAAAGTAATTACGACAAAGACGGAACGTTGCTGCCTTCGGAATTCAACGATGCGCATGCCGCATTGCGCGGGTTCGCGCAAAGTAATTTGAAGAGTAAAATTATTTTTTCCGCAGGAATGAATCCGAGGCTTTACGGATATATCGCCGCTTTTGACGATTTCTATCCCGACTATGAAGGCAATTTTAAAAAGAAAATCGTGATAAAAGTGAGCGACTTTCGCTCGGCGCTTATACAGGGTAAATTTCTTGCAAAAAAAGGTTTGTGGGTCTCCGAATTCAGAATAGAATCGGGACTTAATTGCGGAGGACATGCTTTTGCTACCGACGGTTTGCTGCTGGGTCCTATTCTCGAAGAATTCAAAAACAGAAAAGACGAATTGATAAATTCGCTAAAGGAAATTTATCTTCCTTCCATAAACAAAAAGGGAATCGACCCGGACGAATCGAAGCTCGGTTACGAACTTACGGTCCAGGGCGGCGTAGGGAAATCGAGCGAGCAGGAATTTCTTATTCGTTATTACGGGGTAAGTTCGGTCGGATGGGGTTCTCTATTTCTGATGGTGCCCGAAGCTACAAACGTGGACGATTATACTCTCGAAAAATTATGCGAAGCGCGCGAAGAAGATTTGTACCTGAGCGAAATATCTCCGCTGGGTGTTCCGTTTAACAACCTGAGAGACAACAGCAAAGATATTGAAAAATTCGGACGCGCCGAAGCCGGCAAACCAGGCAGTCCCTGTCCGAAAAAATATCTGGTTTCCAACAAGGAATTTACCGATAAGCCGATATGCACCGCTTCGATTACTTATATCAAAAAGAAAATTGCGCAATTGAAGAATACCGCTGTCGATCCGGCTGAATATGAAGAAGCTTATGGCAAGACAATTGATAAAGCCTGCCTTTGCGAAGGACTTACGGTTACGCCGTTAATTCTTAACGACATTCCGACTCCAAAACAAAGCAGAGCCGTGTCCGTATGTCCGGGACCGAATATTGCATATTATTCCCAAAAAGTATCGCTAAAAGAGATGGTAGATCATATCTACGGAAGGATCGATTTGGTTACGGATAAATTACGACCGAATATGTTTGTAAAAGAATTGACGCTCTATACAAAATATTATGAAAAACTAAGGCTGAAAAGCAAAACGGCGGAGAATTCTTTTGAAGAATTGGCCAAGAAAACGGAAATCCGATTGAAACAATTTCACGAGAATCTACTCGAAGGAATTAAATATTACCAAAAGATTATTCCGGAAATAATGGAAGAAAGTTACGATAAGAAACAGGAAATCCTGGCTTCGTTATATCGACTCGAACAGAAATTAATCTCTTTTATTTACAGCGAAAGCCAACCCGTACTTAGCTGATAAGATAAGAATTTTCTCTATACCGATGGATTTAATGCGACTTTAAAGGGGTCGCATTTTTTTTAGATTGAAAGAGTATAATAACCGTTTTTTATTCCTAATATGCTTTATTAGTCATATTCGTCAAAATTCCTTATTTTTGCACAAAAATTTTTCGGAGGTGTTGATGGAAAGAATCCCTGGGTTCAAAGCGTATGATATTCGTGGGAAAGTCCCTTCTGAACTGAATGGCGATCTGGCTTATAAAGTAGGCCGAGCCGTCGCAAAATATCTCGACGCCAAATTAATCGTAATCGGTCACGATGTTCGCCCTTCTTCTCCCGAATTATCGGAAGCTTTGGCAAAAGGGCTTACGGATGCAGGATGCGACGTTATCGATATCGGATTGTGCGGCACGGAAATGATCTACTTTGCCACTCCTCATTTTAACGCCGACGGCGGAGTGATGATTACAGCAAGCCATAATCCGCCCGAATATAACGGACTTAAATTTGTCAGAGAAGGCTCCAAACCTCTCGGTTACGATTCAGGACTGAACGAAGTCGAAAAAATGATACTCAACGACGATTTGGGCGAAATTGCGGAAGTTAAAGGCGCGGTGCAAAAGAAAGACGTAATGGACGAGTTTATCCGCCATATAAATAAATTCTACAATCCGGATAAAATTGCTCCTTTCAAAGTGGTTGTAAATGCCGGGAACGGCTGCGTAGGACCGGCGCTCGACAGGCTCGAAAAACTTCTTCCTATTAAAATGGTCAAAGTGTTTCACGAGCCCGACTCGCGATTCCCGAACGGAGTTCCGAATCCTCTTCTGCCGGAGAACAGACAACCGACCATCGATGCCATCAAAGAAAGCGGAGCCGATCTAGGAGTAGCGTGGGACGGCGACTACGACCGCTGCTTTTTCTTCGACGAAAACGGCAATTTTATCGAAGGCTATTATATTGTCGCTTTGCTGGCAAAATCGATTTTACGAAATCATCCCGGCGAAAAAATCGTTTACGATCCGCGTTTAACATGGAACACAGTTGACGTAGTTACCAAAGCCGGAGGAGTGCCGGTTATTTCCAAGAGCGGACATGCGTTCATTAAACAAAAGATGAGGGAAGTAAACGCAATCTACGGCGGTGAAATGTCGGCTCATCATTACTTCAGGGAAAATTCTTACTCCGACAGCGGTTTGATTCCGTTCTTGCTGATTCTCCAGCTGCTTTCGGAAGAGAATGCCAAATTATCCGAGCTCGTAGGCGAAATGATTAAAGCTTATCCGTGCTCGGGAGAAATTAATTCAAAAATTCCCGACCCGGCTGGCAAACTGGCTGCCATTAAAGAAAAATACAGCGACGGAAAGATTGACGAACTCGACGGCGTTAGCGTGGAATATCCGGATTGGCGGTTTAATGTGAGAATGAGCAATACTGAACCTCTGTTGAGGCTCAATGTGGAAGCCAGAGGCGACATCGAATTAATGCGTAAAAAAACAGAGGAATTGCTTAATTTTATCAGAAGTTAAAACATTTTATTTAATTCGCCGTCTAAAATGCACAATAAATAAGGGAGACTTATCATGGGCGAGCAGGAAAAACCGATTGATGTGGATAAATTGCTGCAAAACAAACTTAAAGGCGTAAGCGTTAACACGCTCGAAAATGCAATTGCAAAAGTAATCAGCGATTTGGTGGGCGAGGATTATAAGTGCACAATCAGCGAAGTTAAATACACGCTTTTCAGCGGAGCCGACTTTCATGTTAAAGTTGAATTGACCTATAATCCTAACGAGTAAAATTTGATTTAGCGCGCGGAATCTTCTGATTCCGCGCATTCTGTTTTCTCTCCTTTGGTCCATACTTATGCATACCAGAGTTAAAATATGCTGCGTCAATTCGATTGAAGAAGCCCGGTTGGCAATAGAATTCGGAGCTTCCGCTATCGGATTGGTCGGGAAAATGCCGAGCGGTCCGGGTATAATACCCGACGACTTAATTCGTAAAATTGCGTCCGAAATTCCTCCGCCCGTTTCAACCTTTCTGCTTACAAGCGAAACTTCCGCCGATAAAATTGTCGAACATCATTCCAGAACCCACACGTCTGCAATTCAAATTGTCGACGAAGTTGAAACTTACGTCTACGCTTCGATAAGGAAAGCGCTCCCTTCCGTGAAAATCGTTCAGGTAGTGCATGTAACCGGAGAAGAATCGATTGATAAAGCCGTAATGATTTCTGAGAATGTCGATCTTATCCTGCTGGACAGCGGCAATCCGAATCTTAAAATAAAAGAGCTGGGCGGAACCGGAAGAACCCACAATTGGAAAATCAGCCGCAAAATAGTAGAACAATCAACAGCGCCAGTCTTCCTTGCCGGAGGTCTAAATCCCGAAAATATTAACCGCGCTATCGAAGAAGTGAATCCGTTCGGGGTAGACGTATGCAGCGGCGTCAGAACCGGCGGAAAATTAGACCCGCTTAAACTTGAGAAATTCTTTGCGGGTATATCTTAAATGTTTTTTCCCGCCGACTTCTTAAGGATGTCGATCGTCCGGTCTATTTCGTCTTTAGTGTTGTAAAAATGAGGTGAAAAACGGATCAGACCCTGTCTCAGCGAACAATGAATTTCATGCCTTTCAAGCTCTTCAAATATTATTTCGGGGTTGTCGACCGGTATTGTAACTATCCCAGCACGATTGCTTTCAGGAGTATTTTTTAACACGGGCTCGAAACCCGATTCGGATAATTGTTCGATAAAATAATTCGTATTTTCAAGAATTCTTTTTTCGATGTTCCCGATTCCGTATTTAGTAAAAATATCGAGCATGGCGTCGAATAGGGCAACGCCCAGAGTATTCATTGTGCCGTTTTGAAAACGGTCGGCGTCTTTTTTTAGAATAAGATTGTAGTCCAACAAATTCCAGGCGTCTTCAACCGAAGTCCAGCCTACGAATTTCTGATCGATTTTTTCCTGCAATTCTTCAGTAATGTAAAAATACGCCAATCCTTCCATCGACATCAGCCATTTTTGAGTTCCGCCGGTTAAAAAATCCACGTTATATTTTTCTACGTCCGTATTAATTACGCCGACGCCTTGAATTGCATCGACGCAGAAAGTTATTCCTTTATTTCTGCATAATTTACCGATCTCTTCGATATTTGCCCTGTAACCCGTAAGAAATTGCACCGAGCTTATCGAAATTAATTTTGTCCTTGTTGTTATGGCTTTTTCAATATCTTCCAGGTCGACCGTTCCGTTACGGTTTTTTACTATTGTAATTTCCACGCCGTGTTTTTTCAAATTCAAAAACGGATAGACATTCGAAGGAAATTCCAGGTCGTTTATTATAATTTGGTCGCCGGTTTTCCAGCTAAGTCCCTGCGCGAGTATGTTAAGACTGTTAGATACGTTATCCGTCCAGGCAATTCTGCCGCTTTTTGTATTGAGCAGGCGCGCAAGTTTGGATTTTGCAGAGGCGTTCCATCTCAGAAAAAATTTAAAGTTTTCGATTTTTTCGCCGCTCCTCTGGCGAGCATACAGTTCCAGCCGTTCCAGCAAAGGCTTTGACCATGGTCCGAGAGCCGCGTGATTGAAGTAGATTTGTTCTGTTTTTAAATGAGGAAAGAGATTCCTGATCTCGTTTATTTCCATAATTTTATTCCAGGCTATTTAAAAAATCTTTTTCGATCCGATAATAAATCAGAGATTCGGGAATATTAAAATGAACAAGTTATTAGAATTAGCCGCTGCGTTTTACGGAGTTTTGATACCGAAGAGATATAAAGAAAAGTTTTGCAAATTGGTAATTGAATATCTCGACGAACGTTACTCCGTTGAAACCGCAATCGGAATGGCATTGAGAAAACTGAACTTGAACTAATAAAAAGGGCTAGTTGACCCATAGTTATTGGAAGCCCCGCAGTGCGGGGCTGGCTGTTTTTAATTTTGTCTCCTTTCGAGAATCTCTTCCATCATGTCCATCACTTTATTCATCTTAGCCATTGTAAGATCGAATGCTTCCGAGGAGAGCGGATCGATGCCCGCCTTTTTAATTAAATCGATCGGATATTCGGAACTGCCGCCTTTCAATATATGGTAAAATTTGTCTACCGCCGGCTGCCCTTCGTTGACAATTTTTTCGGCAAAAGCAGTGGCGTAGATTAACGACGTCGAATACTGATAAACATAATAAGTGTAGTGGACAAAATGGGGAATGTATGCCCATTCGTATGCGACGTACGGATCAACTACGCATACTCCTTTGTCGTCGCCGTAATATTTTTTGACTATATCGTAATAAATATTACTCAAATCGTCGCCGGTAAGAGGCTCGCCGTTTTCCACTCGTTTGTGGATTTCCCATTCGAACTCGGCAAATGAAGTCTGTCTGAAAATAGTAGTTCTTAACAAATCGAGATAAGAACCCAGCAGATAGAGTTTCTCTTCGTCGGATTTGACGTTGCTTACCATATAATTATTGAGCAATGTCTCGTTTATTGTCGAAGCAATCTCGGCAACAAATATCGAATATTGAGCGTTTACGAACGGCTGGTGTTTGTTTGAAAAATAGCTGTGCATTGTATGACCCAATTCGTGAGCAAGAGTCGAAACCGATTCGTAATCGTCCGTCCAGTTCATCAGTATGTACGGATGAAAATCGTAAGCCGCTCCGGAAGAATAAGCGCCGCTCCGTTTTCCTTTGTTCGGTATGAAATCGATCCATCTTTCCTCGAATGCTTTTTTGACTGTGTTGACGTATTCCTCGCCGAGCGGTTTGAAAACGTCGAGTAATAATTTTTGACCTTCTTCCACGTCGTATTTGAATTCAACCGATTTAACCAGCGGAGTGTAAAGATCGTAATAATGAAGAGTATCGACTCCGAGCATTCTTCTTTTGAGTTCGAGGAATCGATGAAGCGTCGGAAGATTTTTATGAATCTGTTCGATCAGAGTTTCGTATACGGAGACGGGAATATTGTTGACGTTGAGAGAACTTTCCAGAACGGAATTGTATTTTCTGTTCTTAGCGTAGAAATAATCGGCTTTTAACTTGCCGACCAAATTTGCGCCGATTGTATTTCGGAATTTCTTGTAATTTTCGAATGTCGACTGCATCACCAGTTGACGGTCTGCGCGGTTTTCGACAGTTCTATATTTCGTATAGTTAGCCGAAGTTAATTCGACTTCCTCGCCGGTCGAAAGTATAACTACGGCATTCGGTTTTTCGGCGTTGTCGAATATGCTGTATACTTCGCCGGGAGTCGAAGTCATCAAACCCGCGCTTGCCAAAATTGCTTCCTCGTTTTCGGAAAGCGTATGATCTTCGAGACGTAGTATGTCCATCAAGTAGAATCGGAATTCGTCCAATTCCTTTTTCTCATATAGAAAGCGTTCTATTTTTTCCCGTCCCACTTTCAAAATTTCGGGATTGACAAATGAAGTGACTTCGGAAAATTTGGTGCCGAGCGTAGTGGCTTTTTGATTCAGCGCCTGGTTCGAACTTATTCTGAGGTCTTCATCCGCAACGCGGAATGCATAATCCGAAAGTTTATAATAATCTTTCAGCAGGTCGAAATAAGTTCTAAGAGCGCTGTATAGAACGTCCGCGCTTTTTCCGAGAGCGCCTTTATACTGCGAGAATTTTTCGATTTCAGTTTCTAACCGGTCGTGTTCTTTCTCCCAATCTTCGACGCTTTTATAGAGTATGGAATTATCCCATTTGTATTTATCGGGCGCTTCGTTTCTTTCGAGCGTCTGCGATTTACCGTTTTGGAGCATAGCAAATACCATTATTAGTGTTAGAAAAACTTTGGCTTTCATAATAGTAATCCGTATTTAATTTTCAAAATTATTCGCCTTTTCGAGCTCTGAGCGAATCCCAGATCATATAGACGCTTATTAAAGAAAACATAATGATTGCGAGCAATTCGGCGGCGTGCGATTCCTGCCAATCATGATTAACCCAGTTATATCCGATATATCGGAGTATTGCGCTAAGAACCCCAAAGAGAGCGCCTCCTGCAATAAATCCGGAAGCGATCAGAGTTCCTCTTTCGCGACGGGAGTTGTTTAGTTGTTCGTCTTTACTGCGAGTCGATACAAAATGCGCAATTAAACCTCCCACGAGAAGCGGAGTGTTCAATTCAAGCGGAATATACATGCCGAGCGCAAAAGGAAGAGCGGGAATTTTTATCATTGTAAGAATGAGCGCCAGAAGGGCTCCCGCCAGATAAAGCAGCCACGGCGCAGGTTGATTTGACATCAACGGTTTGATTACAGCAGCCATAGCGTTTGCCTGCGGCGCTACGAGCGCGTTTTCTCCCGTGAATCCGTAAGTTTCGTTCAATACCATTATGATCCATGCTACCGTGGCGGCGGAAAAAATAGTGCCTACGAATTTCCACTTTTCCTGTTTGTACGGCGACGAGCCGAGCCAGTAACCGATTTTAAGGTCAGTTATGAAAGCTCCAGCCTGCGACAGGGCTGTGCATACTACGCCGCCTATTATTAATGCCGAGACCATTCCCGCCGGACCGGTAAGTCCGACCGAAACAAGCACTACGGATGAAAGTATCAAAGTCATTAATGTCATACCCGAAACGGGATTGGTTCCCACGATTGCAATAGCAGTCGCTGCCACGGTTGTGAAAAGAAATGATATGATTAAAACAATTAATAGTCCGATAAGCGCATGGAACAGGTTGTTTACAACTCCGAAAAAGAAGAAAATGAATATTAAAATGGTGGTAATAAAAAGTCCGACGAAAATAATCTTCATCGGTAAATCTCTTTGAGTTCGCTCGCTGTTCTCGTTAACTTTTTTTCCGAAGAGTTCCTGGAATCCGAGAGAGAAAGCTTTTTTAATAATTCCCGATGAGCGAATGATTCCGATAAATCCCGCCATGGCAATACCGCCGATGCCGATATGGCGCACATAATTTCTGAAAATTTGTTCGGCTGACATATCCTTAATCAATAAACTTATATTTGCGCCGACTGGAGTGGTGATATAATCGCCGAAGTATGCTATTACCGGAATTATAACAAACCACGAAAGAAAAGAACCCGCCGTAATTAAAGCCGAATATTTCAATCCGATAATGTATCCGAGTCCGAGGATGGCGGAACTTACGCTTAGTCTGAATTCGAGTTTGATTTTATCTGCAATCGACTGTCCGACGGGAATTACTTTGGTAGTAAACAGTTCGCTCCACCAGCCGAAAGTAGCCACGACGAAATCGTAAATGCCTCCTATTAAACCGGCAACCACCAGCACAATGGCGTGTTTGCCGCCTTTTTCGCCCGCTACCAGAACCTCGGTCGTTGCGGTGGCTTCGGGAAAGGGGAATTTACCGTGCATTTCCGAAACGAAATATTTTCTGAAAGGAATAAGAAACAGAATACCGAGAAAACCGCCCAAGGCTGATGCCAGAAAAATTTTGTAAAATTCGGCTTCCAGTTCAAGTATATAGAGAGCGGGAATAGTAAATATTGCCCCGGCTACAATTGTGCCCGATGTCGCGCCGATCGATTGAATGATCACATTCTGTCCCAGAGCGCCTTTCTTTCTCAATGCCGCTGAAAGACCGACCGCAAGTATAGCAATAGGAATTGCCGCTTCGAAAACCTGTCCGATTTTTAATCCCAGATAAGCCGCCGCTGCGGTAAAAATAATCGCCATTATTATTCCGGTAATGACCGAGTAGGGAGTTACTTCCGGATATTCTTTGTCCGAAAGCATAACCGGAATATATTTTTCGCCGGGTTTTAATTCCCTGTAGGCGTTTGACGGGAGTCCGTTTGTGTTTGGAGTCTCGTTCATACATTACTCCTGTTTTTATTAGGATTGTATTTATGTAAGTTAATAACCGTCGTTCAACTTGCTGTAGTCGAGTTCCGATCCCAGAGCGCTGTGAGGAATAAGATAAACTATGAACATCAGTAACGCTGCCCCGATCACCCATCTTTCCGGTCTCGGAGATTTTTTCAATTTCAGATATGCAATAATCCAGCCGAACATTGCAACGAGAGTCTTATTGTCTGTTAAATCGTATCCGAACGGAAAGCCGGTCCAGAATTCTCCGAAAGCGTAATATTGCATAAGAGGTCCGAGAATAAAACCGCCCGCAAACAAAAGAATTATTGTAGTTAGCGTATAAAATTTCAAATTCCCGTTTTTAACAAAACCTTCCATGCCCGCCCGCGCGCCGAATAACATAGCCGTAAACATGATGATCACGTGAGGAATCAATATGCTTGCAGGCACATCGCCTTTGAAACGAATTACAACCGTTTTGTCCGGGGGGAGATAAATCGATTCATTTTTATTGTGGAGTGCAATATAATATTCGAGTTTGCCCGCCGGAGGCTGCTTGGGCAGATAAGCTGTCAGAATCGAATCGCCTGTCATCTCAACTTTATTGTATTCTTTATCGAACTTATACCTGCGCCAGAAAAGCGCGCCCGTTATCCCGCCTCCTTTTGTATCGATTGAAATTCGATAATCGCTAGACGAGCTGTGGCTTCTGAGCAATTTGTATTCAATTGTTCTGCCGGCAAATTCAATTTTGTTTTTGTAAGGATAGGTGGGGCCGGTCATTCGTTGATAGACCGCCGACGATACCGTTATTAAAAAAGCAATAATCCAGAAAAGTAGTTTTTTCGATTTTGTCATAACGTTTTTGTAATGATAAATTAAACTTATGAAATCCGTCAGATTTAACCAAAGGAACCGACTCGTTTATCAATCATTTCCCGGCCAGACATTTATTGTTTTTATTGTTGTACCTCTTGAAATGTTTGCACCAGACAGCGAGATCTTTTCTGCAAGCTCCTATTGCTTCGGGATTTGTAAAATCGGCAAATTTACACGTGTAATCGCAGAAAAGGGGAAATTCCTTAATGTCGATTTTATTTTTCTTTTTACCCATTGTATCTTCCCGATAATTAAAAGTTTGTTATTTTTGGAAACAATAATAACAGGAAATATACAGAATGTTCAACAGAAATCAATTTTTACGGAATTCCTTGCAGGAAAGCGCCGATACCAAATTAAAAATTGAACAAAAATGCACCGAAGACATTCTTAAAGCCGCCGACATGATAAAAGAAGCTTATAGAAAAGGCAGGAAAGTATTGTTATGCGGAAACGGAGGCAGCGCCGCCGACAGTCAGCATATTGCAACAGAATTGATGGTACGGCTCAGTCATCATATCGAAAGACCGGCTTTGCCCGCAATTGCTTTGACGACAGATTCTTCGAATTTGACGGCGGGCGGAAACGATATCGGATTCGAAAATATATTTGCGCGTAACGTCGAAGGCCTCGGCAGCGAGGGAGATATTCTTATTGCAATTTCAACGAGCGGCAATTCAGTTAATGTTATTAAAGCCGTAGACATGGCAAAGAAAAAAGGAATGAAATCGATCGGTCTGCTCGGAGGAAGCGGCGGCAAATTAAAATCGCTGGTCGATAACGCGATTGTCGTTCCGTCTGAAAACGTTCAGAGGATTCAGGAAGGACATATTACAATCGCACACATAATCTGCGAAATAGTTGAAAACGAATTATTCGGATAAAGCAACGTTATTCGATTAGCTCGCCTTCTTTAAAAGACAGTTCGCCAATAAGATTGCCTTCGGGATCGTAAGTGAAAACTTTGCCGTTAATCAGGTTGTCTTTATAGGTAATGAAGTCTGCAAGCGTACCGTCCGGGTGATAATATTTGGAAATGCCCTGCCGCAATCCGTCCTTGAAATGTTCCTCGGCTTTTATATTTCCGTTTTTGTAGAAAGTTTTTACGTCGCCGGAGAGTTTGTCGTTTTTATAAAACATAACGCTTTTTAATTCCCCGGTGGAATAAAATGTTTTAGCTTCGCCTTCGCGAATTCCGTTAACATAATTAATCTCGGCTGTTTTAACGCCGTCTTCATCGAATAAGATTGCAATGCCGTTTTTCATGCCGAAGATGAAATTAACTACTTCTTTCAGAATACCGTCGTCGTAATAAAACCGCGCTTCGCCTTCCGGCTGGCCGGAGTTATAGTCGATTTCTTCTTTGATGAATCCTGAATCGTAATAGCGTAGAATTTTACCGTCGAGGTTGCCTTCTTTGAAATTGAGAATAGCTCTCAAAGCTCCGTTGTCGTAATATTCCGAAAAACTTTCTTCGACTTTGTCGAACTTGCCGCCTACGTCGTATCTTTCCCGTTTTACAATCTGTCCGCTGTCATAAGTGTCGATTACTTTAATAGAGCCGTCTGGATAATAAAAATACGAATTGCCGTCGAGCCGGTCGTTTTTATAGTTAGCTTCGAGCGCCACTACTCCGAAGTCGTAATAAACGCGGCTGACTCCTTCCAGTTTGTCGTCCACATAATTTCTTTCTACTTCGAGTTGCCCGTTTTCGTAAAATATTTTTGATACGCCGTTCAGCTTACCGTTTTTGTAGCTCCAGATTCCCTGAACCGCGCCGCTTTTGTAATAAGTTTTACTGAATCCTTCCAATTTATCGTTTACATAATTTGGCTCCGCCCACAATTCGCCTGTTTCGTAATACCATCGCGAAACGCCTTCCAGTTTGCCGTTGACGTAATTCCATTCCATGCTCTTCGTACCGTCTTCGAAATACCAGACGGAAATTCCTTCTTCGAGACCGTTTTTGAAATTCCATTCTTTCCAGAGCTGACCGCTCTCATAATATTCACGGTAGACGCCTTCTTTTTTCCCGTCGACGTAATAACCTTCGGCTTTGATCCGTCCGTTTTCGTAGAATTCTTTTCTGAGTTCCGGTTTAGATTGTGCGTATAATATTACCGGAATAAAGAAGAAGAATGTTATTTTTATTAATTTGTACTTCATAATCGGAGTCAAATTTGTCGGGACAAATATAAAGCTAATAAAATTAAATGGGTAATAAGTATGCACACAATTAAACGGACAATACGCTTTTACGATTCGGACCCAGCTGGAGTATTATTCTTCGGGAATTTGTTCAGATATTTGCATGCCGCATACGAGGACTTTTTAATAAAGAACAATTTAAAGAAATATTTTACGAGCGAGAAAATTCTTCTGCCGGTAATTCATTCCGAAGCCGATTTTCATAAACCGTTAAAGCCGTTCGATACGGTAACCATAAACGTAAGAGTATCGGGCGTAAAAGAATCTTCCTACGAAATAAACTATGAAGTATATAATAACAGGGAAGAGCTTGCAGCCAAGGGACGTACGGTTCATGTAGTAGTCGACGCCGATTTTAAGAAGATAAAAATTCCGGACGATCTACGGCGCCTTCTGGAGTTACACTTGATTCAATAATTTCGATAACTTTTCCAAATTTATTTTTCCCATTTCGTTTCTGGGGATTTCGGAAAGGAAGTAAAGTTTCTTGGGAATTTTATATGACGCGAGAAGAGATTTTAAGTCGTTTTTAATTTTTGTTCCGGCGATATCATAATCTTTCTTGACGACCACTGCGGCTGAAATCCGGCTGCCCCATTTTTCATCGCGTTCTGCAAATACATAAGCGTCGGAAATATATTCGAGTTTTGTCAATGCTTTTAATACTTCTCCGGAGCTGACGTTAACTCCTCCGGTTATAATTATATCGTCCCGGCGTCCTTCGACGTAAAGAAAGCCTTCGTTGTCGAAAAATCCAATGTCGCCAGTACGAAAATATTCTTCTGAACGATAAATTCTTTCCGGATGAAAAATTCCGACAAAATTGGATGGGGATTTAACGTAAATTTCGCCGCACTCTCCTGCCGGCAGAAATTTGTCGTTTTGCATTACTGCAATTTGACAGCCGGGCATCGGTTTGCCCGACGAATTGATTTTGTCTCGGCGTTTATACACTTCGAGTGCGGTTACCATTGAGCACGTTTCGGTAGACCCGTATACCTTAACGATATTCCATCCGAGTTCTGTCGCTCTGTTTACCAATCCTGCTTCGGCGGGAGCGCCTCCGAGAAAAACAGTTTTTGCAACCGGATTAAAATTCTCGTCGAGCAATGTTTTCAGTTGAGTAGGAACCAACGATAAAAAATCGAAAGTCTCTTCCTGCAATATTTTTTTTATCCGATCGAAAGTAGGATCGGGGAGGAGCTTTATTTGGTGCCGTAGCAGAAGGGCTCGGCATAGTATCATAAAACCGCCGATGTGATACAATGGAAGGGAAGCTAACCAGCGTGATTGTTCTGAAGGATTGAAAAATTCCGAAAATGAGAATACGCTGTTGTAAATAGTATCGAAAGTATGAACAATCCCTTTCGGTTTGCCGCCGCTGCCCGAAGTCAAAATAATCACGGCATGCCGCGACGAATCGAAGCGCGCCGCCGTATATTCTTTATCCGGATTATTTTGAAACAGAAACTCCGCTTCGACAGAAGGAATATCTTTATCTAATCCGACCGGATTGCTGTCGTAGATCAGTATATCGGGTTTGATATTCTTTAATAATTCCGCCGATTCGTTTTCGGTAAGCCGGTAATTTATTGGAATAACGACCGCGCCGGAGATCCATATAGCGTTTACAAGCAGAAAAAAATTCAATTGATTTTTTGCCAACACCGCCGCTTTCGAACCTTCTTTTATGTCAAGGGTCTTCAACGACCGGGCGATGTTTGCAACCGTTTCGTAAATTTCCGCGTAGGTATAATAATGTCCGTCGTATTCTACTGCTGCTGAGTCCGGCGAATTTTGAACCGCGGATAAAAGCCAATGATTATCGTTGCCGATCAATTTTATCCTGTTTACGGGTTTCTATAGAATTAAATACTTTTTCGAAATTTTTAACAAATGCGGAATAATCGAATTTAATTTTTCCGTTTTTAGGCGGCAGGGGATCGTAGAACGAAGCTTCGAGCATGTCATACACATCGAGACCGTGAGCGGTATACTCGGGAGCAAAAGAGGAAATAAATGTCAAAACGGATTTGCCAATTGTCGTTTCAAAGGCGGACGAGATAACGATTTGTTTATTTTGCCCGCGGGCATAATCGATTAAATCGATAGTATTAAAAATACCGAAACGAATAGAAGGCTTTACAACGATATGTTTTATGTCGTAATTTTCAAGGATATCCAAGGCGTAGTTAAAACCTGGCAAAGTTTGGTCGAGCGCGACAGGTAAGCCCTGCTCTTTTGCCAATCTCAAGTTGTCATCGAGATTGTCCGCCGGGTCTTCGATGTATTCGATGTTGAAATTTTTTAATAAAGAAAGTCTTTCCACAGCGGTATGGTAATTCCATTTGCCGTTAACGTCGAGGCGAAGAACAATACTGTCGCCGTAGAGAGAATCGACTCTTTTTAATAGTTTCAAATCTTCATCAAAATCTTCTCTTCCCGCTTTAATTTTAATAACGCGGTATCCTTCTATTACTTTTTTCTCAATCCTTTTTAATGCCTCGTCAATGTCTTCCAAATCGATGATGACATTTACATTAATATTGCGCGGGTCCGGAATTATATTAAAAAAATCTTTCCTTTCCTTAAGCAGATAATAAAGGAGCGGTTGTTCCAATCCGTAACGTAGCGAATCGTCAATTTCAATTTTTTTTAAGTATTCCGCTGCGTCGTGTGTCTGCTCGGGAATATTCGGAAGAATTGAGTTCAGAATCTTTATAATATCTTCCGGATCGGCGTCCGGAGATAAACAGACTTCGCCGAAGGAATAATAGCGATCGTCGATATTGAACTTAATTATTAAAAATTCTTTCTTGTTGAAAGAAACGGCGGCGTTTGAAAATTTTTTTTTGAATTTGAGTGCGTATTTAAAGTATTTATCGATACCTATTTTCATAAGAGTATGCCCGCCGCAAATAAAACTCCGTAGAGCGCAGAAAGTTTTGCGGTAAGTTCGAGAGTGCGGTTTAGATCTTTCCCTTTTAACGTGAAAATCATCCGGATTAATTTTATCGACAGCGGCAAACTCAACAGAGGTAAAAACACCGCGATAGTATTTTTATAGGTAAAGTAAACGACAAACAAAACCGCATAAGAGAGAATCATAAAAAAGACGTATTGATATCGAGTGAATTTTTCGCCCATTAATACGGCCAGAGTATTCTTGCCGTTCATTCTGTCTTCTTCTCTGTCGCGATAATTATTAACCACGAGTATATTCGTTATCAATGCTCCTACCGGTACGGAAGCCCAGAATGCAAGCGGAGAAATGCGAGCTGCCTGCACATAGTATGTACCGGTTGTGCCGACGAGTCCGAAAAACAGAAATACTGCAATATCTCCCAAACCGTTATAAGCCAATGGGAGAGGTCCGGCGGTATATGCAATTCCCGCTAAGATCGAAACAATGCCGATAACCAATATCAGCCAGCCGCCCAGATAAACCAGATAAAGACCCATCAAGAAACTGAGTCCGAATGTAAGCGTAACTGCGAGCTTCATTTCGTTAACAGATATTAGTCCTGACGCTACCGCCCGTTGCGGTCCTGTCCTTTCTTTTTTGTCGGCGCCGTGTAAATAATCGTAAAGGTCGTTTGCAAAGTTTGTTCCTATTTGAATCAAGATGGAGCATAAAAGCGCGAAAAGCGCCGCCGCTGGATTAAACATTCCGTCGTATACGGCAATTGAAGTGCCTACAAGAACCGGCACTACCGCGGCAGGCAATGTCTTCGGTCGACTGGCAAGTATCCACGCGTCAAGTTTTGATACGGTTGCAGAATTGCTCATAACTATGGCACCCGTGGGAATTTTGAAAAATCGGGTTTCCTTTTTTCGTTATATGCATTCTTGCCTTCCTGGGCTTCGTCGGTCATATAATAGAGTAGAGTGGCGTTGCCTGCCAATTCCTGAATTCCTGCTTGACCGTCGAGCTCTGCGTTGAATGCCGATTTAAGAAGTCTTATCGCTAGCGGACTTTTCTCTAGTATTTCTTTAGCCCATTGAACTCCTTCCTCTTCGAGCTGTTCGACCGGAACCACTTTGTTTACCAATCCCATCTCGTAAGCTTCGCGGGCGTTATACTGACGGCAAAGGTACCAAATTTCGCGCGCTTTTTTCTGTCCAACTATTCTTGCTAAATAACTGGCTCCGAATCCTCCGTCGAAACTTCCGACTTTCGGCCCGGTCTGTCCGAAGATTGCGTTGTCTGCCGCAATTGTAAGATCGCAAACAACGTGAAGAACATGACCTCCTCCGATTGCATAACCTGCCACCAGCGCGATTACCGGTTTGGGAATACTTCGTATTTGTTTTTGAACGTCGAGTATATTCAAGCGCGGAACGCCGTCGCTTCCGACGTAACCTTTATCTCCGCGAACCGATTGGTCGCCGCCCGAGCAGAAAGCGTATTTCCCGTCTTTGGCGGGTCCTTTTCCTGTAAGTAAAATTACGCCTATCGACGAATCTTCGCGGGCGTCGTTGAAAGCGTCGTATAACTCTTTTGTGGTTTCTGGTCTGAATGCGTTTCTTTTTTCGGGACGATTGATGGTGATCTTGGCAATGCCGTCCATCTTTTCGTAGATGATGTCCTGATAATCTTTGGCTTTTATCCAGTTGAATTTCATGATATTTTTCCGTCGATAATTTTTGATAAAAATGAATTGAGCAAATTTACGAATTCTTCCGGCTTTTCTAAATGTACGTTGTGTCCTGCGCCTTCGACAATTTCGTGTTTCGAGGTTCGTATCATTTTATTCATCCTGCCGGATATTTCTGAGTATTTCCGGTCGCCGCTCCCGCTGATAAGAAGAACGGGGAATTCGATGCTATTAAGTTTAGACCAGTGACTCGGCATTAAACCCGTACTAAATCCCAAAAGGGAATTGGATAAACCGATAGCATTATTTTGCTTTCTTTTGTTCTTTATTTGTTCGAAGTTATCAAGTTTTTTCAGACTTTCAAAGAGGGGCAGACCGAACCAGTAATCCACGAAATTATCGAGTCCGTTGCTTTTGATCTTTTCCGCTAAAAGAAAATCGTATTCAACCCTCTCTTTCTTCTCGTTATAGTCTTCCAGACCTGCCGTCGTACTTTCCAGAATAAGCGAAATCACATTGCCGGGATATTTTAACGAATATGAAAGAGCCGCTCTGCCGCCCATCGAATAGCCGCAGAGTATAAAATTATTATAACCCAGTTCTTTCATTAAAACATCGATATGCCTTACAAGCGCGCTGCATGTATATATGTTCGGGTCGTCGGGAGAATCGGACATTCCGTGTCCTATCAGATCGATGGCTACGGGATAAAATGAAGAATGCAGTCCGTCCATCAGAAATTCCCAGTCGCTCGAGTTGCCCGAAAACCCGTGTATGAAGAGTACGGGGATTCCCGACGAGTTTTTTCTTTTGCCCGTAATATAATTAATATGGACGTTGTCTATTTTCAGCCTCATCAATTAAGAAGTCGATTTTTTTCGCTATCCTTTGCCAGAGTATCGTCCTCATTCTTTTTGATTCGCCGGCATTGGTTTTAATTTCGATTACCGTAAGACGGCGGCGTGAGCCCGAGGCTTTCAAATGTTGGATAAACTTCGATTTGGAATTTGCCGTAAGAAATTTACCGCCGTATGCTTCGACAAATTTACGAAAGTTTAAATTAAGAGGCGTAATAAAATTTTCCATGCAGATTTTTTTATAGCGCGAAATCGGGAGCGATTCGAAAATTCCCCCTCCGTTGTTATTGATCAAAATGACGGTCAAAGGAATTCCGAATTTCATTGAGTTGTGGAGACCGTTTAGGTCGTGAAAGAATGCCAGGTCGCCCGTTATTAATAAAGTCGGCGATTTCGAAACAGCGGATATGCCGAGCGCGGTCGAAGTAATTCCGTCAATGCCGCTTGCTCCTCTGTTGCAATGCAATGTTATCTTGTTGTCGTGTTTCGAAGCAAAAAAATCGCTGTCCCGAATCGGCAGACTGTTCGAAATCATTACGTCGAATTCGCCTTTGAGATTTCCGAATACCGTGTCGGGTATTAATCCCTCGAAAGTTAACTTGCTCTTTTTGAAAAACGATTCTTTTATTTCGCCTGCGGCATTGTTGAATTCGACAATTTTATTGAGCCAGCGATCATCCGGTTTGACTCTCAAAATGTCCAGGGCTTTGACGCAAAAATCGTACGGCTTCATCTTCAGAATTGTTTCGGCGGTCAAAGAAGGGTCGAACCTGTCGCCGTAGAGATTGATCAAAATTTTTTTTGCGGAAGAATCCCTGTAGAAATGAAGAATAATATTCGACGTAGGAGTTCCGCCGAATTGTAAGATGATTTCGGGTTGAAAGAACTCTATGAATTTTTTTGAATGAAGCAGGGAAGTCAGGTTTTCAATTATTATCTCTTTTTTGTGGACTCCGAAACGATACCCGGAGGCGGCGTCGGCAAAAATCGGATAGCCGAGTTTTTTCGACAACCGTGTTACTGCTTTTATAAATTTTGCGTCGTAATTGTTATAACCGAGAATTATCAAACCGCGTTTTAGATTTTTCAGGCTTTTGACAACGTAGTCGAATGTAGTCCTGTTGTATTTTAACGGTTTTGCAACGGGAAGCTTCGTCCCGTATAATTTATCTAATAATGAACCGTCGATTTCGTCCGTGTATGAATCGGGCTCGAAAGGTTTGGCAAACGGGAAATTGATGTGAACTGGACCTCTGTCCTTGTTATATGATATTTCAAACAACTCGTCTGCGGCTTTTATTATAGATAATAATCTTGAGTACTTTACGTCGGGAAGTCCCAAGTCCCTGAATAATCTAATATGATTTCGAAAAATATTGTCCTGATTGATAGTTTGATTTGCTCCGGTATTTCTGAGTTCGGGCGGTCGGTCGGCTGTGCACACAATCAATGGAACGCGCTGATAGTAAGCTTCGATTATCGCCGGATAAATTTCAGCCACCGCCGTGCCGGAAGTTACGACAATAGCGGTCGGATAGCCCGTTTTTTTAGACATACCGAGCGCAAAGAAAGCGGCGGAGCGCTCGTCTACAATCTGAAATGTTTTTATTTTTTTTGAATTTGTAAATGCTAACGTCAGAGGAGTGCTGCGTGAACCCGGCGAAATTGTGGCATGCCGTACGCCTAATTTTTCAAGCCTCTTTACGAACAAATCACTCCAAAGAGTGTTCCGGTTTACAGATATCTTCATGAATAGAATAAATTAAGTATTGGTTTTAGTTTTAGCTCTGTCTCTTTGAATTCTTCTTTGCTGTCCGAGCCGTCGACGATCCCGCATCCTGCAAACAGATATACGAAGTTGTTTCTTAACAGTCCGGAGCGAATCGATACCGTCAGCTCTGCATTCCCTTCCGCATCCTTCCAGCCCAATATACCCGAATAAAGCCCGCGGTCGAAAGTCTCTAATTTTTTAATTAACCCGAGAGCTCGCTCTTTGGGCAAACCGCATACGGCGGGAGTGGGAAAGAGTCTCTTTGTTAAATCGCCGGCTGGAACTTCTTTATTTATAACGGCGGTGACGGGAGTCCATAAATGTTGGATGTTTCTCAATTTCTTTATCCTCGGACGTTCGGGATGTTTAATATCGGAAGCGTAATCTTTTATTCTATCTAATATATAAGAAAGCACTGCATTATGCTCGAATAAATTTTTAGAGTCATTCAATAAAGCTTCGGCAATTTCTTCGTCTTCGTTCTTGTCCTTTCCGCGCTTGGCGGATCCAGCCAGAGCGTCGATCGATAATTTACTCTCTCTTATCGAGATAAATTTTTCGGGCGAAGCTCCGAAAAAAAGAGATCCTTTCCTACGCCATAAATATATATAACAGTCTGGATATCTTTCTTCCAAATTTAATATTATTTGAGAAACTTCCGCTTCTTTTTTTAGGGTCTTTACGAGATATCTTGCCAGAACCACTTTGTCAACGTAACCGCTTTTTATTTGATCGAGCGCCGCGTCTATTTGCATGCGCCAGGTATTATAGTCGACTTGTCCGGAGTTAAGCTCCGTATGTTTTTCATTTCGCTCGACAGCTTCCGTCAGTTCCTTCAATCGACGAGAAAGACGATTTGAAACATCGGGGATATTCAGAAGGCTGTCATTTAAATTTGTCGTCAAAAAGTATTTACTTTCATATTTCATCAGTATAAATTCGGGCACAAACCATTCTTCTGTTTTGAAGTCGCTCCACAAATCCGTTTTCCTGGGAATCGGAAACATTGCTCCTCCAAAGAAGGTGGGTATTCGTATGTCGGCGCTGAATTCGTGTCTTGAAATTTTTTCTGTTTCATTTTCAAATAAATTACCGAATGCAAGGTAGGATTTATTTTCGAAAGGAGTATTAAAGTAAAACCAAGAGCCGGTATCTTTTATTTCTTGAAATAAAGATTTGTAACTGTTACTGTCTATTTCTTCTATGTAAGAATAGACTGTATTATTATACGATCTTATAATGTTTGAAGAATTAATAAATTCTAAAAAATTTTTATTGTTATATATCAAAGTTATGTTTAATTTTCTCATTGAAAAATACTAAAAAAATACTAATTTGGTACTAAAGATATATAAAAAAGGAAAATGAGGTACGAAAAATTAATTTCCTTTTATCAATTAAATTTCATAAGTTATTACTCAGATGAAAAAAGTTCATACTAAAAACTGTTCAGAGGGATGGGGACCTGATTTTATCGTTAGTAATAATTAAACGAAGGAGTAAGTAATGGCATCAGAAAAAACAGAAGCAGCAATGAAGCTGATTGAAAAACTGAACCGTACAGCCGATAAAATAAGAAAGGTCCAGGCAAAATACGTCTTCGAAAAAAAATTAACCGCTCCGCAGTTTGCGGTTCTTGAAATATTGAGCCGTACGGGTCCGGTGCCGTTGAAAAGAATCAGCGACGAAATGATGGTAACCGGCGCCAATATAACCTGCGTTGTCGACAATCTTGAAAAAGAAGGATTCGTGCGACGCGTTCACTCGAAAGAAGACAGAAGGGTTATACTGGGCGAGCTTACGCCCGAAGGTAGGAAAAAAGTCGAAGGTATTTTGCCCGAGTATATGGAAAAACTGGCTTCCCTTACTTCGGGGCTTACCGAAAGCGAACAAAAGCAATTAATCGCTCTTCTGGATAAATTAACGGTCTGAGCGATATACGATCGAAAGCCATTCGCCCATCGATTTTTTATCGACTGGACGAAAACCGACGTTTACATAACGATTGTCTATATCATTCTCATCAGCATTAAGGAGACCGGAAAGAATTGCCAATCCGGTCTTCTTAACTTTCTTTTTGATCTCGTCTGCAATTTCTATCAAAATGTTTTTGTTTATGTTCGCCAGAACAATGTCGAATTGTTCGTCTTCGATATCCGTTATTTCTCCGTGTATTATTTTTACTCTCTCTTCGACGTTGTTGAGAACAATGTTTTCATTCCCGTTCAAATAGCACCATTCGTCGTTGTCGATTCCGAGCGCTCTTTCGGCGCCTAATTTTACGGCGGCAATGGCAAGCACTCCGGTGCCTGTCCCGACGTCGAGCGCCGCCGCGCCGGGTGAAACGTATTTTTCTATCATTTCGATCATCAATCTGGTCGTCTGGTGCTCGCCTGTTCCGAAAGACATTTTCGGATCGATTGTAATAACAATTTGATCGCCTCGAGAATTATACTCTTTGAACGAAGGTTTAATCACTATTTTGTCCGTAACTTCAATTACCCTCACGTTCTTTTCGTATTCTTCGTTCCAGTTTTTGTTTTCTACCTCCGATTCCGATATCTCGTAACTTTCTATTAAATTGTTTCTGACCGCTTCGTCCAAAACTTTTTTGAACTCCTCGATTGAAATTCGATTGGATGCGTCGTAATAAATAATAAGAGAGGTGTCGGTTTCGTTTATCCCTTCGATCGGAAGATCCCACAATAAACCGCTTAGCAATTCGTAATTACGCGGTATAGAAGTTATATTAACCTGTTTATATGTTTTCATTTTGTCCCTTCTTTTATTGACAAAATTTCAATTATCTTTTCCTGATAATTATACGCTTCTTTTCTGCCGTTTATAAAATTTTGAAAAAAAACTGTCACAGCAAGCAAATGATTATTACCGTCGCGTACGAATCCCGATATATTTCCTACTCCGCTTAAGGTTCCGGTCTTGCCGCGGAAGCGCCTTTTTAATTTCGTCCTGTGCTTCAACGTGCCGTCGTAACCGGCAAGGGGAAGCATGTTATAGATTTTTACGAAAATGTCGGGTTCGTTATAAAATAAATATCTCCACAGTTTGGAGACCGTTTCGGTATTTATCAAATTGTAAAACGATAAACCCGATCCGTCCACTATTCTGTAGAGTCGATCGTCTGCACCGATTAACGACATCAAACTGTCAATTAATTCGATTCCTTTTTCGGTGGTGTAAGGAGGTTCGTAGCAGCACGAAGAAATTACTTTTAATACCGCTTCAGCGCAGAGGTTATCGCTTTCCTTGAGCATTCGGGTAAGAACTGTGTCGATGTTTCTTCTGACTTCGTAAAATATATCATCGCACTTCTCGTGCCTTTTGAACCCGGTATTGCCTTCGAAATTTATTCCCTCGTGAGTGAGAAGTTCTGTAAAACGATTTAAAGAAAATTTATTCGGATTGCCGACGCTTACGTTTATGGTATCCGCTGTGAATCGGGAATCAATTTCTCCGTTCAATTTAATAATTAGTGTGTCGTTATTTATAATTCTTTTCGGTTCGATTATGTTTTTCCCGGATTCAACAAAGTTGATATCGTCGACAATTCTGATCAGTCTGCTTTCCGGAATCGTACGGAAAGTAATCTTGCCGTTAGAATTTTCGAGAATTATTGATATTGTATTGCCGTTCAAATTGAAAGCGGAAACATAAGGAGCGAAAGAATAAGGATCGTCGTCCCACATCCATCCTTTTCCCCACTTGCTTGTATCGACCGCCGTTATATCCGCGTAGATATTTCCTTCGATTGAAGTAACGCCTCTGTTTTTGAGTTCGACAATAAATTTCGATAATTCATTTTCCGAAAGAAGAGGATCGGCGGAGCATTTAATGAAAAGATCGCCTTTAAGGACAGAGTCTTCGAAAACGCCGTGAGCGTGGAATTCTGTTGAGAATTCAAAGTCGTCGTTGAAAATCGACGCCGCCGCTGCTGTAAACAATTTGGTAATTGATGCGGGTCTTAAGAGAAGTTTGTTGTTTTTGGCGTATAAGCAATTGTCGTCTGTAAGGTCGTAAATATCGACAGCTGGAATTGTGGAAGTGAAGAAAGGCTCTGCCAATAAGGAATCGAGCTTAAGCCGGATGTCGTTTTCTAATTTCTGAGGATGGAGCGTGGAACAGAATAGAGTTATAAATAAAATTAATTTTATTTTCACTTTGGCTTCTAAAAATATTCTCTTTCTCTGAATTCAACTCCGAGTTCTTCGGCGACGAATTTTTTTGCTCTTTCCGCGTCGACGCCGTTGATGCCCACAATAGACATTACGACTTTAGAATATTTTTTTGCCTTCCGCGCAAAATCGAGCATCTCTGCGTGCATCGAAGGATCGACTCTCATTAATTTGGCATATTGTTCGGGGTCGACGGAATTCAAACTTATCGATACTACGTCTATTAATCCCTCGAGTTCCGGAGTAATATCGCGTTTGTTAATATAATTTCCGTGTCCGTCGGTATTGAGTCGAGTCTTTCCGCCGTTTTCTTTGACATAACAGGCAACTTCCTTTACAACGTCCCATCTGATTGTAGGTTCTCCGTAGCCGCAAAATACAACTTCTTTGTATTGCTTCGGATCGCCGATTTCTTTAATATAAACGCGAGCCTCCGGTTCTTCCGATTTTTTCATCTTCAGATTATAGCCGTTAATTACAGCGTCGCCTTTTCTGTCGCAGAAAATACAGTCGGCATTGCACCTGTTCGTAACGTTGACGTAGAGCGAATTGCCGATTTTATAAGTATAACTAAGCTCCGGTTTTTTTCCGATGCCGAAAAGTTTGTACGCATTATAATTGGTCGTCCTTGCTACGTCTTCAACGGTTATATCGTGGAGTTCGGCAATCTTCTCCGCGATTAATCTGATATAAGAAGGTTCGTTTCTTTTGCCTCTGTGAGGCGCCGGAGTCATAAACGGCGAGTCGGTTTCGAGAAGCATGTTTTCAACGGAAATCTTTTTGACGATATTTCTGAGTGTGTTTGCCTTGCTGAAAGTAATGTTGCCGGTAAACGAAACGAAATGTCTCAGTTCAATTAACTTTCGAGCTTCTTCCAGGCTTCCCGAAAAACAATGGAACTGGGCTTTCAAAGGAGTGTCTTTATATTTTTCGATTATCTCCATTATGTCGTCCGAAGCTTCGCGGTTGTGTACGATAATGGGAAGCTTCAATTCGAGCGCGAGTTCTATTTGCGCTTCGAAAGCTTTAATTTGTTTCTCCCGGGGAGAAAAATCGTAATAATAATCGAGTCCGATTTCGCCTATAGCCACAATTTTTTCGTGTTTCGATAGGTCTCTCAGCTTGTCGATCAACGAATCTTCCCATTCGTTTGTATCGTGCGGATGAATTCCGACGGATGCATAAATGAAGTCGTATTTATCGGCAAGTTCAATTGCCTGTGCTGCGGAAGCCAGATCGGTTGCCGGAACGAGTATGTAATCTACGCCCGCCTGACGCGCATTTCGGATAACTTCTTCGAGGTCGTCGTTAAAATTAGGATAGAATAAATGAGCGTGAGTATCTATAAACATTTTGATTTCCGATTATTAAACAATTTCTCCGATAATTCGTCCGTGTTCGCCCGCAGTTTTGAGCAAATCGAGAGCTTTGTCGACGTCGTTTTTGTCCAGAATGGCAATGAGCCCTATACCCAGATTGAAAACGTGTCTCATCTCTTCGTCGTCAATTTCGCCGGTTTTTTGAATAAGTTTGAATATCGGCGGAACTTCCCACGAGTTCCAATCGATTTTGATCGTCAACCCTTCGGGAACCACTCTTTTCGTATTGCCGATTATTCCGCCGCCTGTAATGTGCGAAAACGCCGCAACGTTTAAATTTTCTTTCAGAATATTAATCGATTTCAGATACGACTTATGGATTTTAAGAAGTTCGTCGCCGAGGGAGCCTTCGAATTCGTCGAATTTGTCTTCCGGTTTGAACTTATCGAAAAGCGCTTTTCGGGCAAGCGAATATCCGTTTGTGTGCAACCCGGTCGAAGGTAGTCCGATGAGCGCGTCTCCTTTTTTAACGCGGGAACCGTCTATGATTTTTTCCTTTTCTACAATGCCGACGATCGTACCGGATATGTCATATTCGTCCGGCGCGTAGAGGCCGGGCATCTCGGCGGTTTCGCCCCCGATAAGAGCCACTCCGTTTTCTTTGCATGCAATCGAAAATCCTTTGAAGATTTGTTCGGCTTTTTCGGGCTCGAGTTTTCCGAATGCCAGATAATCCATAAAATATTGCGGTTCGGCGCCGCAAACGGCAATGTCGTTTACGCAATGATTTACGAGATCCTGTCCGATTGTATCGTGACGGTTCATTTTGAAAGCGATTTTAATTTTTGTGCCTACGCCGTCGACGCTCGAAACGAGAACGGGATTTTTCCAGCGTTTAAGGTCAATTTGATAAAAAGCGCCGAAATGTCCGATACCGCTTAATACGTTTTCGTTAAACGTCGACTTGGCATATCCTTTTATTTTGTCGACGGTTTTTTCGCCGGCTTCTATATTAACCCCGGCGTCCTTGTAGTTAACTGCCACGTTAAAATCCCCGATAAATTTTATCTGCAAATATAAGCATTAAAAATGGAAACTTTCCTGTGTCTCAGTTTGTAACACGCAACGCTTGATTAAAGTTTTCATCTAATCCTGTATAATTCTGTTAATTTTTGGTATTTTTGCAGGTGCGATTTCAGATTATATGGTAAAAGTTATGTCAGATTATCAGTTAAAGGACAGGGAAAAGGCAATACTAAGGTTTGTGATTCATCAGTTCATATTGACCGCAAATCCGGTCGGCTCGAGGAATATTTCAAAAAAATATAATATCGGGCTGTCGCCGGCTACGATACGAAATATTATGGCTGACCTCGAAGAATTGGGATACCTGGACCATCCGCATACGTCTGCCGGACGGGTTCCGACAGACAAAGGGTATCGCGTTTACGTCGATTCGCTGATGGAACCGCCGTATCTCGACAGGAAAACGAAAGAGGTTATCGACGCCAATCTGAACGCGCATCCTTCTTATGAAACGGACGACCTGCTTAAAATTACGACCAGCATTTTGAGTAATCTTACCGATCAGCTGGCAATGGTAACCTATCCTAAAATTGAACAGGCAAAACTCGAAAGAATTCAGATTGTCCGTTTGTCGTCAACAAGAATTTTAGTGGTTGTTACCATTCAATCCGGTTTGATAAGAACCATAACCCTGGAGCTCGACGCCGAAATTGAAGAGGAAAATATTGAAACCGTTCAACTCTTTCTGAACGAAAGACTCTCCGGATTAAAGTTTTCCGAGATACGTTCTACTATTGCCGAAAGAATTAAAGATATCGACGAAACAAAATATAAGCCGATTGTCCGTGTTTTTCTCGATTCGGTTGATCGAATTTTTACTGACATCAGCAGCGACAAAGTAGTTGTAAAAGGCGCTAAGAATATACTTAAGCAGCCGGAGTTTGCCGATCACGAACAGTTTCAAAGCGTAATCGAGCTGATTGAAAACAAAGACATCATTATACATGTTCTCGATAAGAAGCGGCAAACCCAAAAAGACGACCTGGTTATTTCGATCGGAAAAGAAAACCAGGACGAAAAACTGAGCGAATACAGCATGATAACGAAAGAATATAAAATAGGAGACCTTGAGGGCACCGTTGGAATTATGGGTCCCAAAAGGATGAATTATTCTAAAATAATCGCAGCCGTGGTTTATATTGCAAATCAATTAACCGAGGAGTTAACAAAACAGAGATGACTATGAAAAAGAAAGCTCAAAAAAAGAGTAAGGAAGAGGTTAAAATAAATCAGGAACAGGAACTCAATAAAGCCGATCAAAATCAGAGTCCGGAAGAATCCGAAAATAAAGAAAGCGAAAAGGAGAAGGATATTATTAAAGAATTAAATGAGAAATTAGAGAAACTGGAAAAAGAAAATTCTGAATTAAAGGATACTCTTTTAAGAAAAGTAGCGGAATTCGAAAATTATAAAAGACGCACCGAACAAGACCAGCTCAATATTATTAAATACGCCGCCGAACCTTTCATAAAGAATATTTTGGCGGTCTACGACGATCTGGAACGTTCTTTGGGTCACATGAACGAAAACAATAATTACGAAGCGATGAAAAAAGGTTTGGAGCTGGTTTTCGATAAATTCACCAAAACACTCGAGGCTCAGGGAGTTAAAAAAATAGAAGCCAAAGGCCAACCTTTCGATTTCGAAATGCACGAAGCTTTAATGCAGCAGCCTGTCGAAGGCTTGCCCCCTCACACTGTAGTGGACGTAGTTGAACCGGGCTATATGTATAAAGACAAAGTGATTCGTCATGCCAAGGTGATTGTAAGCGCCGAAACTCCCGAAAATCAAAATAACGAGGAAGGACAATAAATATGGCTAAGAGAGATTATTACGAAGTCCTGGGTGTGAGCAGGGACGCTTCGCAGGATGAAATTAAGAAGGCGTACCGGAAATTGGCGATGCAATATCATCCCGACCGTAATCCGGGAAATAAGGAAGCCGAAGAAAAATTCAAAGAAGCCGCCGAAGCTTACGAAGTTTTGAGCAATGCCGAAAAAAGAGCCAAATACGACCGTTTCGGACACGGCGGATTGAAAGGCGGACAGGACTTTCACGGATTTGACAACGTCAACGATATCTTCAGTCATTTTTCCGATATTTTCGGCGGCGCTTTCGGCGGTTCTTCTATCTTCGATGATTTCTTCGGCGGTACGTCTTCAAGAAGGTCGCAAAGACGCAGTACGGGAACTCCAGGATCCGACATAAAAATAAATTTAAAATTGACGCTCGAAGAAATTGCAAGAGGCACAACCAAAAAAATCAAACTGAAGAAATATATCAAATGCGATGCATGCGGCGGTTCCGGCGCAAAAGCCGGCACGGGACATAAGACCTGTACTGTATGCAACGGAAGCGGAGAAATTCGCCAGGTTTCCAAATCGATCTTCGGACAGTTCGTAAACATAACCACCTGTAATAATTGCGGCGGCTCAGGTAAAATTGTAGCCGAACCGTGCGTCAAATGCTCCGGCGACGGTCGTGTTTACGGCGAAACTACTATAAAAGTTAATGTTCCGGCGGGAGTGCACGAAGGCAGCTATATGACTCTGCGCGGAGAAGGAAACGCCGGCAAAAACGGCGGTCCGGCAGGCGATATAATAGTTGTTTTTCAGGAACAACCGCACGAATATTTTACGCGCGAAGGCGACGATGTTATTTACGAACTTACAATCAGTTTTCCGGAAGCTGTGCTCGGAACCGAAGTGGAAGTTCCAACCTTGACGGGTAGAGCCAAACTTAAAATTGAACCGGGAATACAACCGGGAAAATTTCTGCGTATGAGAGAAAAAGGAATTCAGCACCTCAACAGCCATGGAGCAGGCGATCAATTAGTACGCATTAACATACACGTACCTAAAAAAGTAAATGCAAAAGAAAAAGAACTCCTGAAAGAACTGTTGAATATGCCGAATATTAAAGTGGATAATTAATATTTGTATATTATTAGATTATAACTTAAATTTAAACGCAACAGTTAGTTGAGGTGCGACATCGGACTAATCTACAATTTTACGCGTAAACTCGGATTTACACAGTCGGAAATCCGGGTTATTTTCTACCTGATTTTTTTTCTTATCGTCGGGGGCGTATTCAATTATTTTCTCAGAACTCACGGCAGTAAGGTCTTTCTTTACAATTACAAGCAAGACGACAGCTTATTTTTAAGCAGCGTTGAATTGGACGACCTGGTTCACGAATCAAAAATAATCGAAAATAATGTTGATATTAAACCGGAACTTTTAGATTTTAGGGAGACAAAAATTCGGGTTAATAACAATAATACGGCAGAATCCGAGATTATACCCGTTAACGTTAATAATGCGGGAATTGACGAACTTATAAAACTGCCGGGCATCGGAATCAAGACGGCCGAAGCCATTATCCAATACCGGAGTAAATACGGCAAATTTAATAAGATTGAAGATTTGCTGAATGTAAAAGGTATTGGCAGTTCAAAACTCGAGACGATAAAAGACAAAATTATTGTAAAATAAGAAGATTTATCGGAGGAATAATGTCTTACAAGTCTGAACCATGGTACATCCATGCAATTCTCTACGCGATTATAGCTGTGCTGGTCTTTGTATTAATAAAAGTAGCATATCTCGATCCGAAGGCAGTTCTCGAACAGGAGCAATTCTATAAAAAAGAATCGCGACTTAGAATGTCGAATCTGAGATCCGCTGAAAGACTGTGGCACGAAAAGTACAACCGTTACACCGATTCGATTGACAGCCTTATGGCATTTCTGAAAAACGACCCTTCGGTTAAAGAAGCAATTGAAGGCGTCGATTCGATTACGGGCAGACCCACAAATCCGTTCCTCAATTTAAGCGACGGAAATCTTGTATGGGATTCAATAACTCATTCGCCGAAATCGGGCAAACCTTATTTGCTGCAGGTCGATACTTCCGTATCAATCGATACTATTATTGACCGCAGAGGAAGAATTATTAATATCGATACCATAAGAATTATCGGTCAAAGATATTATATCGAATGCCCCGACGGTTACGGCACAATCGGAGATCTCAGAAGCGACGCTCTGCAAAATACCGCTTCATGGGAATAATTTAAGTATTGAGTCGTTGTGTTTCAAAATCATGTAGGCATAAATTTAACTGAATCAAAGCTGCAGTTAGTTGAAATAAGCTATAAAAACAATTCGTTCTTTCTGGAGAATATCGATCAGACGGCGCTCGGTCGACCATTTAGAGTTTCTTCCGACGACGATGAAAACTGGCAAAAAAAAACTCTCGATATTCTCCAGGATGCTTTTAATAAACTTCCCGTAAAAACAAATCTTACTTCCAGGTTTTCTTCTTTTACCCTTTCGAACTCCTTTTTTACGGTCTTCGAGATTCCGTACGAACATTCGCTTACCAGAAGAGATCTGATGGAGCATATCAAATGGGAAGTTTCGGTTCTGTTTCCGGAAACGAAGCCCGAGGACTTTCTTGTTCAGTATATTGAAGTCGATAAATCGGATATCCGCAAGGAAAACAGGTTGATTGTTTTTTTATTGAAGAGGAAATTGGCAAACCTGATCAAACAATTTTGTCTCCGCAACGGACTTACTTTGAAATATATCGACAACGCCCACCTGTCGTCGCTTGCGTTTTTTTATCTTTCGAAAAATAAATTTATTGATAAAATTACATTCAGCTTTTATATCGAACAGGATTATTCTTCGTTTATGGCGCTCGAAGGCGTCACTCCCTTTTATTTCAAAAAATATGACAATCAAAGCGACTTGATTACATCGGTCGAAAATACAATCGGTAAACTTTCGGAATACGGGGTCGACTACGGCAAAGTCGACAATTTTGTCATCAGCGGACAAAGCCTCACGGACGAGTTCATCAATAAATTCGGCGAAAAATTTCCCAAGAAAATTATTAAGGTCAATCCCTTCGAGTATTTCAAAACCACCGAACAGGTAACGAAGAATCCGCTCTACCTTTCGCAGCGCAATTCATTTACCGCAGCCACGGGAATTGCAATAAGGATTGTTTGAATATGAGAATTATATCCGGAAAATTCAAAGGCAGAACGATTAAATTTCCCAAATCGAAATTGGTAAGACCGACTACGGACAAAGTTAAGGAATCGATTTTTAATTACCTGAACAACATAATCGACTTCGAAGATATAAAAGTGTGCGATATATATGCAGGATCCGGCTCGCTGGGGCTCGAAGCTCTGAGCCGGGGCGCGGGATTGACGCACTTCGTTGAAAAAGATTTTTTTGTTTCGAAAACGCTCAGGGAAAACATAGAAGCTTTGGGAGTGGAAGATAATACGCGAATCTATCGTATGGAAGCTCTCAGATTTTCTAGTCAAACCGTTCACGAAGTTTACGATTTGATATTAGCCGACCCTCCATTTTTCAAGGACGACATCCATAAAGTTGTTAAAAAAATAATCGCGAACGGATTTTTGTCGGAAGCCGGCATTATGATCATAGAGCGTTCGATTCAGACATACGAAAAAGACAAAACGGAATTCGAACGCGAACCGATAAAAAAACTGGGCGACAGTTTGATTTATCAGTTTGATTTTCGATGACTGGCATTTTTTTATTATTATTGAATTATCGATTTTAGATTGGATGGAATCAAAATGGCAAAAGTAATTTATCCCGGAACTTTCGACCCCGTTACAAACGGACATATCGATATAGTGGAAAGAGCGAGCGAACTTTTCGACGAGGTGGTGGTAACGGTTGCCAATAATCCGATGAAAACGGCTCTGTTTTCGGTCGAGGAACGATTGGAAATGCTGCGTGAAAGCTTGAAAGATATTAAAAATGTCGAAGTGGATTCTTTTAACGGATTGGTCGTGGAGCATGCAAAACAGGTGGGGGCTATCGGCATAATCAGAGGTTTGAGAGCCGTGAGCGATTTTGAGTATGAATTTCAGATGGCTTTGATGAACCGCAAACTCGCCGGGGATATTACCACTATTTTATTGATGCCTCATGATAAATACACTTATTTGAATTCCACTATAGTTAGGAATCTTGCTCAGTTTCACGGGAACGTATCGGATTTTGTCCCTGCGATAGTCGAGAAAAAATTGAAAGAAAAATTCGGCTATTAATCACATTTCTTTTTCGCCGTAAAGGATTCTTCCTTCAATAAACAAACCCGATTCAAGATGGCGTTTTCGGATGTAAACTATACCGTCTTCATTGTGAGGCTCTCCGTACACCGTATGAACGGATTTCAAGCCGCCCAAATATTTCCTTGCGTCGCATAAATATACAAGATCGCCGGGATGAGCTTCCATTTTATGCATGTCTTTTTCAGAAAAATTGATTATGTCTTCATTGTCGTCCGTAATCAATTTCCAATGTACAAAAGCTTTCTCTCCTTCGCGCTCGTTAAGTTTGCTGCCTTTGAAAAATTCCTTGGCTTTGTGAATCGACCAGATTGTCAATCCTGTCGTTTGAGCTTCGGGATCGTATTTCACGTAATGAGTGGTTATTAATGCAACGAAGAACGACATAATAAGCGATAACGAGAAAAGAACTTCCACAGAAGCAAAATCGAGGCGCAACAAAGTAACGAGAACGTCTGTCAAGACCATTGCAACGCTGAAGGCAATCATGCCGTACATGATTAGATTGTGGCGTTTGTTTTTATAAATTTTTGTTGACAATTTTTTGAGTTGACGCTGAAATACAGTAACCAGAACCGCAAGAGCTCCGCAGACAATCAAATTGTAGAGAGCGCTCATGTAAGTATAAGGATGAACCGGATCGAAAGGTGTGCCGTGCGCAATAGGACGTATCAATTCATACGGGAAACGATTGCCCAACAGCATTAACGATATGCCTCCGATGACTGTAGTTACCAGTCCTGCGGGCGTATACTTTTTCCAGAAAGCGCCCAGAAAAATTGCAATCATCAAAGGCGGAGTTAGCGTAGCGTGGAAAAACGCATGCGCCTGATAAATCGTGGGATACGAAACAAATCCATAGACAGCCAGGACGCCCAGGAATGTAAACGCTACCGTCGAAAGTCTCGCTACGAGCATCGCTTTCTTTTCGTCGAGACGCTTACCCCTGTCGAGTTTCTTCAGCCAGATTCTGAGCGGCTTGTCAACGTCGTTTACATAAATTGCAGAAGCGGCGTTAACCAAAGTGCTTACGGTCGACATCAATGCCGCCGCAATTGCAGCTACTACGAATCCGAATACGCCGGGACCGGTCAATATATTGGCAACCACTACAAAAATCGTGTCGGGATTGGTATTCGGCGGCAGTATATCGGGATTCATTTCCGAGATTGCTTTGGCTACCCATCCGCCTCCGCCGACAACCACGGCGGAAATAGGCAGCATGAACAATATGTTTGCCGCCGCGGCTTTTCTGCCTTCGTGTACGTTTTTTGTAGCCATGAATCTCATTATCAATCCCATATTCATAAACAGGAATCCTACCGAACCGGCAATTGCGTCTTCCCAGAAAATTCCCACGGAATTGAATTCCGCCGGCGAGTTATAACCGGCAAAGGGAAGTTTCCAGCTCGTAGGCAATAAATTCCAGAAGGCGTCCCATCCGCCGACGTATGAAATACCGAGGAAGAAGACGAGCAAACCCGCAAAAACCAGCATCATTCCCTGAACCAGGTCGGTAAATATAACAGCCGTTTGTCCGCCGAAAGTTATGTAAGCCCCCGTAATGACCGCGGTAACCCAAATCAATCCCATTAATGTAATATGAAAGTTTATTCCGAAAATCGACATCGATTCGGGCATGAGGGGCAAAATTGCTTTGCCCATAGTAAGGAAACCGATGCCGACATAACCCGTTAAATAGAGAAGTTGAAGTATTGTAACCAGAAATCTTGCGGCGGGAGAAAATCTTCTTTCGAAATATTCGGGTATCGATCTGATTTTTGAATAGACAATTATCGGCAGCCATCCGAACATAAAAAGCGGTACGAAGAACCAGTCGTTTATATACGACATCGACGAAGAAAAACCGTATTTGAAACCCATTGCGGAATATTTGATAAAACTATGGCTGCTTATACCCGTTGCCACAATCGACATTGCAATAAGCCACCAGCTGAAACGCCTTCCGCCGAAGAAAAAGTCGTTTGTGTCTTTATTGTACTTGGCAAAATAGGTGCCGAAAAGGAGCATTGCAATCATATAAACGACCAGAACTATCCAGTCGGTTTGAGTTCCGATATTTGTCATAGTATTCATAATTTTCTCATAAATATAGTGCGGCAATTATTAGAAAGGCATGAAGAGCCATAAAATAGAAGTATCCGAATATTAAGGCTTTCCACCAGAAACGGTGGCGTTTTTGTCTCATATCGAGAGCTTTGGATTTTCGGATAATTATTAAACCCATTAAAAAGAAAATCCCGCCTCCAGCATATAGATAGATAAAAGGCAGCCAGGTGTTCATAAAATCGAGTTTCATATCCAAAACCTTTTTAAAATCGTCTATCAAGTTAGGACGCTCGGAAATTAATCGCAAATTAATTTTGGTTTTCCAGTTCGATTTTGAATTCTGCGAAGACAATAAAATGATTGCATTTAAGCTGGTGTGTATCTAAATTAAGCTTCTAAAATTAATTTTTTTCTAAAAACGGAGGTTGTCTTATATGGCTATGATGGCACGGATGAGGAGTTTAGCTCCGTGGTTCATACTAATGGTTGGCGGTATGTTTGTTCTGTTTATGGTAATTTCGGATTCGCGTGTCCTTGAGTTTTTGGGACAGCAATCGCAGAATGTAGGCTCGATTAACGGGGAAAGCATTTCCTACCAGGAATTTTCCAATATGGTCGAAAGAGCCCGTCAAAATCAGGAACAGGCTACCGGTCAGTCAATAGATGAAAACCAGATGGATTTTTTCAGAGACCAGGTGTGGGATGCTCTGGTTACTCAAAAATTAATCGACGAAAAAATTAAAGAATTTGGAATAGTTGTCACAGACGACGAAGTAAGGGACGCTCTCTTAGGCCCGAATCCGCCTGCTGAACTGAGACAACAATTTACCGATTCGACGGGAAATTTCAACAGGCAGTTGTACGAACAGGCCATGAGAGACCCGCGTAATAAAGAAATTGTCCTCTATTATGAAGATTTAATCAGAGAACAACTCAAACAACGCAAACTTCAGGAATATCTTTTTGCTTCGGTGATTGTAAGCGAGCAGGAAATTAAAGACGCTTTCGTTAAACAAAACATTAAAATGAAAGCCGATTATATTCAGTTGAATCCGAATATTATTCCCGATAAAGACGTTAATGTAACGGACGAAGAACTAAGAGAATATTACGAGAGCAATAAAAAAGATTTCAAAGTTGAACCGGCGCGGAAAATTAAATACGTTCTGTTCCGGAGAGTTCCTTCGAAGAAGGATTCGCTAGGTATTAAAAGCAATCTCGAAGCAATTGTCGCTAAATTGAAAGACGATACCGCTTCCTTCAAATCTTATGTGGAAATCTACTCGGACGTACCCTTCTCCAAAGATACCGTTTCGTTAACCGCAATTCCCGCGGAAGCACAAGACCTGATTTATAACGGCAATGTAGGGGATATTATCGGGCCGGTTGCAACAAGCCAGGGATATATTGTCTATCGTATTGTGGGTAAAGTTAGCGGCAACAATCCGGTAGTAAGAGCTTCGCATATACTGGTGCGTTCGTCGGCAAATGACGGCGAAGATTTGAAAAAGGCAAACGAAATTTATAATCAGTTGATAAACGGCGCCGATTTTGAAAGTCTGGCAAAAGAAAAATCTCAAGACCCCGGCAGCGCTTCCAGCGGCGGCGATCTGGGCTGGTTTGGCAAAGGACAAATGGTTAAAGAATTCGAAGACGCCTGCTTTAACGGACAGGTCGGCGTAGTTCAAAAACCCGTTAAGACCAATTACGGTTACCACATTATTAAAGTGACCGGCAAAACAAATACGGAATATGTAATCGAAAAAATAGTAAACCGCATTCAGATGTCGGCCTCTTCGTTGGACGATTTATACCAAAGCGCGTCGGATTTTTCCTACATTGCAAAAGAAAACGGTTTCGAATCGGAAGCTGAATTGATGAACTATAACGTGGTCGAAACTCCGCCTTTCTATGAAGGAAGCCAATTCATACCCGGACTCGGCGGCAACAGAGCCCTTGTTAAGTGGGCGTTCGAAAACAGCGTAGGCGAAATAAGCGATGTCTTCAAAGTGCCCGCAGGTTATGTGGTCGCGATGGTTTCCGACAAAATAAAAGCGGGATTTAAAGAATTCGACGAAGTTAAAGACATTGTTCGCAATCGCGTCTTACGCGAAAAGAAATTCGAGAAAGCTATGTCGATTGCAGAACAAATCCGCGTCCGCCTGGGCGACAACGGCGACCCCGAAGTCGCTATGGAAGTATGGGGTGGAATTCGTATCGACTCTACGGGAGAATTTACCGCGGCGTCAACAATTCCGAGATTGGGACAGGAATTTGCTTTTACCGAATATTGTCTCAAAGGCGAACTGAACAAATGGTCGAACCCTGTTAAAGGCAACAACGGAGTTTATCTTATTAAAGTAAGATACAGGACCAAATTTGTGCCCGAAACATATCAACTCCAAAAAACCGGGTTGGCAACGCAACTTCTCAACAGAAAGAAAAATACTCTTTTGAGTCAATGGATTCAAAAACTCAAAGACGAAGCCGACATAGTCGATAACCGTCATCTCTTCTATAGATAATTTAAACGAGGGGCAATCGCCCCTCTTTTTTTATCCTTTCTATTTTTTCCTCAATGATTTATCTTTAATCCCGATGAAACGATTGTTAATCATATACTTATTGTCGGTTGCGTCGCTTAACGCCCAGCTTTCGGAGATATCGCTTACGGGTAATTATACGACAACTTCAAAATTGTTTTTGCACCCCGAGGCTTCGAACCCGGACATAAAATATATTTATGAAGAGTTGAACGACATTTACAGTATAACGGCGGAAATACGTTATGGCATATCGGAATCGATCGAAACGGCTCTGGCATTCGAAACAATACGCAAAACAATAGCCAGAGACGATTTCAATCTCAACGGCGCTGCAATATCGATTGAAGAAGGTTATAAATTATACCCGATTGATCTCAGCGTCTATTACCGGCTTCCGTTTTCGTCGGATAAATTTAAGTTTTTTATGGGCGGCGGTGTTGGCGTTTATATCGGTAAGATGATAAGGAATGTGGTTAATGTTTCGACGGAAAATGCCGGTTTCAATATCGATTTCGGCATTCAGGCTTCGTTGGGTATCGATTATTATATTAACGATAAGATTGCGCTGCGCGGTCATATTCGTTTCCGCGATCCCGAAATAAAACTGAAAAGCAAATATACGGACGTATTTGTGAACTATGAAGGGAGAATCTATTTGATCTATCCCGATGAGTATACGACCAAAGTAAACATCGACGGCATTACATTCGGCATCGGTATTGTCGTAAACCTTGTAGGAATTATGCCGTTCTGATTAATTAACTATTTCTCGTAAGTTGCTTATATTTCGAGCCAATAAAAAAAGTAATCGGAAGAATGATTATTTATCTGACAGGCTTCATGACGAGCGGCAAAAGTACTGTGGGTCCCATTTTGGCCAATGTCCTGGGACTCGACTTTTACGACCTGGACGAAGAGATAGTAAAACGGGAAGGGATGTCGATTGTCGATATATTCGAACAAAAAGGCGAAAGTTATTTCAGGAAAGTTGAAACGCGGCTCCTGAAAGAAATATCGAATAACGACGATGTGATAATATCGCTTGGCGGGGGAACGATTACCATCGATGAAAATCTTAAATTCATGAAAGAAAACGGTTTTATTGTTTACCTCAAAGTTGACAACGAAACTCTTTATAGAAGATTGAAAAACAAAACCGACAGACCGTTGTTCAAAGACCTAGTGATGAATGAAAACGGCAAAGAAGAATTTATTAAAAGGATTAATAACTTGCTCGATAAACGAAGTCGTTACTACGAGCAGGCGGATCTGACAATCGAATGCGACTCGCGTCCGGTAGGTCTTACTGTCGACAGAATAGCTCAAAGTATTCAGAGGAAAATAAATGAAAAAAATAAACATTAACGCTCCTTCCCGGAATTACGACGTTTTTATCGGGAACAATGTAATTAATAAGTATTCATCCAAAATTAACTCGCTTGCAGGTTACAATGATTCGATTATCATCGTCGATTCGAATGTGTACAGGCTGCACAAAGAAAAAATAGAAAGTATGATTAAAGGTCTGAAAGGCAACGTCGTTGTATATAAATTCAAAGCGGATGAAAAAAATAAATCTTTAGATAGTCTGAAAAAAATATTCGATTTAATGCTGCGCAAAAATCTCGGAAGGAGTTCGTTCTTAATCGCCTTAGGAGGAGGCATAACGGGTGACTTGGGCGGATTTGCGGCGTCGGTTTACGCCAGAGGAATCGGCTATATCCATATTCCCACGACTCTGCTAGCCATGGTCGACAGCGCAATCGGAGGTAAAACCGGAATAAACTACGGTCATACGAAAAATATTATCGGCGCTTTTTATCAACCGGAATCAGTCTTGATTGATACGGAATTTATTAAAACGCTTCCGCGCGACGAACTGCTTTGCGGTCTCGGCGAAGTAATCAAATACGGCTTGTTGATCGGAGACGATTTCTTTGATTATGTTGCAAAAAACTATAGAAAGGCATTTGACTATAATTACTCGTTTCTCAATAAAGTTATTCGCGAGTCGGTTTCTTTAAAAGGCAGCATTGTTGAAAAAGACGAAAATGAAAAAAGCGGACTACGAAAAATTCTGAACCTGGGACATACGTTCGCTCATGCAATCGAAGTCGAACAAAATCATAAAATCAAACACGGTCAGGCGGTAATTGCGGGCATTGCATGCGCTTTGCACCTTTCGAATAAATTGGGGATGATGAACGATGAATATCTCGAAAAGTACCTGTCTTTGATAATCGAATTCAGAAACGAAATTAAATTAAAGCAATATAATCCGGAAACGCTCTATAAAATTATGTTCCGCGACAAAAAAAATAAAAAAGGCTCGATTAATTTTGTGTTGCTGGAAAAAGCGGGCAAACTTATTATCGACGCCGAAGCCGATAAACGAGACGCGCTTTATGCAATTAATAACGGTCTTCAATATTTTTGCGAATAATCGGAAATGAAAAAAATTCTGATAATATTTTTAATCGTAGTAGGAATCGTTCCGGCAGAAACCAAAAGAGAAACGCGCGCAGTATGGGTGGCAACGAATCATCGTCTCGACTGGCCTCCGCCGACTTTTGATATCGACATCCAAAAAAAGGCATTGATTGAAATTTTCGATTCGGTTAAAGCCAAAAAATTAAATACGGTTTACTTCCAGGTCAGAAGCAACGGAACGGTTATGTTCAATTCTTCATACGACCCTCCAAGCCCTTACGTATCGCCCGGATTTGACGTCCTTGCTTTTGCAACGGAAGAAGCTCATAAGAGAGGGCTCGAACTTCACGCCTGGATAAACGCCGTTCAGGTTTTTGCGTCGAATTCTTTGACGGTCGATTCGAATCATATCGCCGTTCGAAAACCCGAATGGATATTAAGGCACAAAGACGAAAACGGAGTGTCGCTGTGGCTCGATATAGGACGACCGGAAGTAAGAAATTATCTCAAGAATCTGGTAACGGAATTAATTGAAAGGTACGACGTCGACGGCATACAGCTCGATTATATCAGATATCCCGGAAATAATATAGACGACGATTACTCTTATGCCAATTACGGCGGCAATGAAAATCGCGACGAATGGCGTAGAAACAATGTGACGGAATTGATCGAGTCGATTTATAAAAACGTGAAATCGGTAAAGCCGTACGTAAAAGTAGGAGCAACGCCGATCGGCATCTACAGAAACCTGAAAGGAATGTACGGCTGGGAAGGATATTCCCAGGTTTATCAGGATTCGCGTGAATGGCTGCGCAGAGGAATTCTCGATTATATTGCCCCGCAAGTCTATTGGTCTTTCGAAGATCAGACCGCATTTGATAAAATTGCGCGCGAGTGGGTCGAAAATTCTTTCGGTAAAAACGTGATAGTCGGTATAGCCGCTTATAAACCAGAAGTAAAAGCCGTAATAAATAAAATGGTCGAATTCTCCCAAAAGATAGGCGCGGACGGAATCGCTTTCTTCAGATATTCGAATATTAAGGAAATCCGGATCGCTTCCTTCGCTAATATTTCCATACCACAGCGGCTGCAAGACGCGGAAACTGTTAATGACTTTCGGCTTTCTACTTTTACAGCCGAATACTCGGAGAAATACAACTCGATAGAATTGAATTGGCAAAAGAATACCGGAAATTCGTCGGATGAAAGATATTACGCTCTTTATTGCCTGCCCGATTCGAATTCTGAGTTGAGTAACGAATATTTAATTGATATAATTCCTGCCGCGGAAAACTCCTGGAATTTGGAAATAAACCGATTGAAATTTCCAAAGTGTTATTTCGCAATTACTTCTTTGAACAAATACTGGCAGGAGAGCAATCGGGACTTCCATCTGCCGTATATAGATTTCTTCGAAGATTTTAGGGATATCCTGTCTTACGACTCCAAACCGGCGCTCGTAAAAGGCAGCGGAGGCGAAGTAAAATTATTAATTTTCGGCGAGGATAAAGAAACAATCGAAGTTGAATATAAATCGGAACAAGAATACGTGCTTAAAGAATATACGTTGGAGACGGGTAAGAACATCATTGTTGAAAAAGATGCTCCGGCGGAATTGAAATATGTTATTATCACATTCAAAAAATCCAATAAAAAGAACGAACTGAAATTTTAAAACGAGTTTTATATGGGAAAAAACAAATCAAAAAAGAGTAAAAATCAAAACAAAATGATTAAGATTGTAGCCGCCTTGGCCGCGGTCGTTTTTTTGATCTATCTGTTAAATTTACCCGGACTTTTTATGAAAAAAGAAAAAGGCAACGAGGAATTGAACGCGGCGTTGAAAAACAAAACTGCTTTTTCTTTCGTGAAAGAAGGAGAGCTTTCTTTCGTTAATAATAAAGACGAGCAGATTGTTAAGATCGACGTGGAAATAGCCGACGACGATATTCAACGCGCCACCGGTTTGATGTATCGAGAATATATGGCTGAAAATCAGGGCATGCTTTTCATCTTTCCGCACGAAAGTCCGCAATCTTTCTGGATGAAGAACACTATACTGCCGCTCGATATAATATTTGTAGACGCCGGCGGGAATATCGTTAAAATTCATAAGTACACCACTCCATATTCCGAAACGTCGTATCAGTCGGGCAAACCCGCAAAATACGTCGTGGAAGTTAACGCCGGCTTTGCGGATAAATACGGAATCCGGGAAGGCGATCGAATTGTCTGGCGTAGATTATAAATGAACTGTCCCGATCGTTCGACCGGGACAGTTAAAATCGTTACATAACGAACATGCTTATGTCGCCGGCGCCTTCGCGAATGATTTCCGGTTCTTCTTCGCTCAGGTCGATTATACTCGAAGGTTTTCCTTCGAGAGCGCCGACCGACAGCATTAAGTCGATTTGATTGTTGAATATCAATCGTATTTCTTCGGGATCGTATAAAATTTCTCCTTTTCTGTTAGTAACGCTTGTGCTTATAATAGGATTGCCCAACTCCTTTGCCAGCATCAAAGCAACTTTATTGTCGGGAATTCTAATACCTACTGTTTTTCGTTTAGTCCATAATTTTTTAGGCACTTCTCTCGCCGCCGGCAGTACGAATGTATACGGACCGGGCAGCAATTTTTTCATTGCTTTGTAGGCATAGTCCGACACCTTGGCGTATTTGGAAATATCTTTCAGGTCGGGACAAATGAAACTGAAGAGTTTGGTTCCAGAGTCCTGTTTTATGGTATAAATTCGTTCGAGGGCTTCATGGTTGAAAATATCGCAGCCGATACCGTAAACAGTATCGGTGGGATAAATAATCACACCTCCGCTGCGTAATACGTCGACGGCTTTGTTGATGAATCTTTGCTGGGGCGTAATGGGATGCAATTCATAAAATTCCATTTGTCCTCCTTTTATCTGTTTGGATAGGATTGATGCGGTTGATTTTACGACGTCATTTCAACAAGCTTTAACTTACACTATAATGTTAGAAGTTATTTTCAAATTGTCAACAAAAAAAGATAAATTTCGATTCGAATTTTAAGAGGATGCTGAAATGTTCAGGAAAATACCCAAACCGGTAATTGTTCTGGGCGTAATCAGTTTTTTTACCGATTTTGCCAGCGAAATGCTCTATCCTGTAACGCCGCTCTTTTTGACCGCCGTACTCGGCTCTTCGATGGCTGTGGTGGGACTTATCGAAGGTTTGGCGGAAATCACCGCCGGACTGATGAAAGGATACTTCGGCTTACTTTCGGATAAAACGGGGAAACGTAAAATTTTCGTACAAGTTGGTTACGGGCTTTCCGGCGTAGTTAAATCGCTGCCCGGAATTTTCCCGTATGTTTCTACGGTATTTATTTCCCGTATTGCAGACAGAATAGGCAAAGGAATCAGAACTTCGCCAAGGGATGCGCTGCTCGGAAGTTATTCGAACAAAAATAATTCCGGAGCGGTTTTCGGTTTTCATCGTTCGATGGATACTCTGGGCGCCGTAGCCGGACCTCTGGCGGCAATAATACTTCTTTATTTCTTTCCGGCGAATTATATTCTTGTTTATCTTATAGCATTTATTCCTTCTATGCTGGCTATTGCATTCACGTTTTTCGTAAAAGAAGTCAAAACGCCGCCGGCCGAAAACGGAAGTAGTATAACATTCATGACGTTCTGGAAAACCGCTCCTGCAAATTATAAATACGTGGTCTCGATAATTACTTTGTTTTCTATAGTCAACAGCAGCGATGTGTTCCTGATTCTGCGCTCTCAGGATATTTCAAATTCTGATGCCCTTGCCATTGCGGGATACGTTTTCTTTAATATCGTCTATGCCACGACGTCGTATCCGCTCGGAATGATTTCGGATAAGATAGGCAAGAAATATATTGTCTCTGCGGGTCTGACGGTCTTTTCAATTGTCTATTTGATATTCGCGTTATATCAATCGATTATAATTATCTGGTTGTGTTTTGCTCTTTACGGCATATACTCGGCGTCTACGGAAGGTATAATAAAAGCGTGGGTAAACGATCTGGTAGACCCTTCATTTAAAGGATCGGCTATCGGGCTGTTGAACGGCATGATGAGCCTCGGTGTGTTGAGCGGATCGTTTTTTACGGGATTGCTGTGGGATGCGTACGGATTTCAACTGCCATTCTTGATATCTTCGGCCGTCAGTCTTATCGCGGCTCTAATGCTGTTGGTAAAAAAAATTTAATAGTTTAACTTGGCTCTGGATACCGAAATAATTTTGGGGTTCGGGAAATTGAAAAATTTTTTTGAAGCGAATGAAAAGAATGCGTAGTAAACGCCCGTAATTAATATTGCTATGACGAAGGATGTCAGCTCGTCGCCCGGGAACATAAATTCTAATGAGTAAGCCGCAGTTATACTGATTATAAAAATCAAAACGGGAAGACCGTAAAGAAGGAAAGCCGATTTAAAAATGGTTGATCCGCTGATTGCAATTTTAACTTTGTCGCCCGGAGCGGCTCCAAAAGGATCGTGTGCTACAATTATTTTTTTATCGTCCCCCCGGGGTTTGCAAATTAATCGCGCGGAACATTCTGTGCAGTCGGTTACATCTTCCAGAACGACCTCTGAAAATTTGCCCAACGACCTGGATACTATTCCTTCTTCTATTAATAATTCTTCTTTCATGTCAGTTCAGAGAAACAGTCATTTTATTTTTCTCGATTTTTTTTATTGCGCGTGTCGAACACTTCTCAATCGGAATTTCCCCGGGATTCAATAACTCGTAATTTATGACCGCAAGGTTGTCTATAATTTCAACGGCGCCATTCGAATTTCGGGCGCAAATGCCGCATCCGATACAAGCCGCCGAGCAATTCTCTTTGGAAGTTTTGGGGTCGTCGTGGCTTTTGCAATAGACGAACAAATCTCTCTCAGCCGGATGCATTTCGATTATTCCGCGCGGGCAGGCTTGAGCGCACAGTCCGCAGCCTTTGCAAAGCTCTTCGATTACGACGGGGAGTTTGTCGTTACCGATATAGATTGCATTGAATTTGCAAGCCTCTACACAATCGCCGCCGCCGAGGCAACCGTAGCTGCATTTTTTATCGCCTCCGGCTACAATGTCCGTCAAAGCGCACTTCGAAGGTCCTTTGTAGTGAACGTCTTTATTTTTAGCTTTGCCGTCGCCGCCGCCGCAAAGGATACGCGGTAAAAGTTTTATTGCGTTGACGCCGTCGCCGCCTGTAAGTTTTGCAATTTCCGCGGCTGCTTCTTCGTCGCATACCGGGCAGGAAGTAGGAGCTAATTTCCCTTCGACTACTTTGACTGCAAAATCGTAACAACCGGCATTGCCGCAGGCGCCGCAGTTTGCATTGGGAAGGAGTTCGCTAACTTTTGCAATTAGAGGATTTTCTTCCACTCTCAATTTCCTGTCGGCAAACGCGAGTCCGCCGGCGAATATGAATCCGAGTCCTCCCATGGTTGCCAAAGCTATTATCAATATCGAGTCCATTATTCCCCCGCGATATATTTATCGAAATTAAGAGATTTGCGGATTGTCCCTGACGAGTCGACAAAAACCGCTTCGGTATTTTCGAGCGAGTTTATCAAATTCAAAGCCTCGTCAATTTCCATTACGAAAAGAGCGGTCGACAGAGCGTCGGCGGTCATAGCGTCAGGCGCAATTACGGTAACCGATTCATAATGACCAGCAGGTTTGCCCGTCACGGGATTGAAAATATGCGTAATCCTTTTACCGTTCGAATCGATATATTTTTCATAGTCGCCCGAAGTCGCCACCCCGAAGCCGTCGACTTTTATGACCGCGAGAAAATCGTTCGGATTTCGCGGATGCTGTATTCCGACTTTCCAATCTTTCCCTCTGGCAAAAATTTCGCCGCCCACGTTAATCAGATATTCTTTAACGCCGTAATTTGATAGCAGATTTGCAATCCTGTCGGCGGCGTAGCCGGGGATACAGGAATTGAAATTTATTTTGACGCCGGCAGGTTTGACGAGTATATTCGGTTCGCGCAGAGTAATATGTTTCCATCCGGAATTCGAAAGAGCATTTTGAATTTCTCCTTCGGAAGGAATGCGATAATTGTCTTCGTCGTTATCGAAACCGTAGAGCAACCCGAGGTTTGCAACGGCGGGATCAAACGCTCCGCCGGTTAACTTCCACAATTCGTCGCATCTTCTCATAACGTGAAATATTTCACGGTCAATAAGAATTTCGTCGGCAATTGTATTGTTAATTTTCCACATCGAATTGCCGTCGATGTAAGTTGAAAATAGAGTGTCGAGTCGGCGCGCTTCCTCGAATGAAGCCGTTATTGCTTTGTTTGCAGTTACTTCGTTTACCCCCCGAACCTGTATTTCTATGGCGCTTCCCATTACGATTGAAACGCGCTTGTAAGTTGTGTCCTCGGAACAGGCAGCCGCGAGCAAAATCAATATGACAAGATATTTTTTCATTTCAAATCATTCCCGCAAAACCCATGAATGCCAGAGCAAGTAGCCCGGCGGTAATTAAAGTTATTGGAGCGCCTTTGAATGCTTCGGGTACGTCGGCCATTTCGAGTTCCTCGCGTATTCCAGCCATAATAACCAAAGCCATTGTAAATCCAGCTCCGGCTCCAAGTCCGAAAAAAATGCTCTCCATAAACGAATAATTTCTCATCGACAATAATAAGGCGAGCCCCAATATAGCGCAATTAGTAGTTATTAAAGGCAGGAAAATACCGAGCGATCGATAAATCGGCTGGCTTACCTTCTTGATTACCATTTCTACAAATTGAACAAGAGAAGCGATAACCAATATGAACGAAGGTATCTGAAGAAATTCTAGATTGTAAGGAAGCAATATTTTGAAATAAAGAATCCAGCTTACTACGGCGCTTATAACCATAACGAACGTCGTAGCCATTCCCATCGATATCGAAGACGAAATTTTATTAGAAACTCCGATAAAAGGGCAAATTCCCAGAAAGAGCGAAAGCACAAAATTGTTAACTATAGCCGCCGATATGAAAATAATCAAAAGTTCCATTAAACTTTACCCTCCCCGAGAGTTGCTCTGCTTTCTTTATATTCGGTTATAACCGAATCGATATCGGACTTTTTCTTTTTGTTCACGTAGCCGTTTGCTAATCCCATCATTAATCCGAGAGTAATAAAAGCACCGGCAGGCAAAATCATGATTAACAGAGGTTCGAAGGAGTCCGGTAAAATCCGGTAGGCGAAGACAGTTCCGTTGCCGAATAATTCGCGAACGCTTCCCATTAAAGTAAGGGCAATTAAAAAACCGGCGCCGTTGCCGAGCGCATCGAGCAAAGAACGAAGCGGATTGTTCTTGGAAGCAAAAGCTTCGGCTCTGCCGAGAATCAAACAGTTGACTACAATTAAAGGCACAAAAGGACCGAGCGCTTTGCTCAATTCGGGAAATTTTGCCTTCATTACCAGGTCGGCTATGGTTACAAAAGTAGCGATTATAACAATATACGCCGCTATGCGCACCTGATTGGGAATCCATTTTCTGATTAACGATATCAACAAACTCGAAAAAATCAGCACGAATGTTGTTGCCATAGCCATTGCCACGCCGTTAATTGCGGAGACTGTAACCGCAAGCGTTGGGCACATTCCGAGCGCCTGTTTAAACGTCGGATTGATTTCCCATAATCCTTTGGTAAATTCTTTCCAGTATGAAATTTGTTTTTTCATAGTTTATTCGATTGCTTTTCGATTCTTGCTTTTTCTAACACGTCGTTAATAATTTTGCAAACGGATTTGGAGGAAATGGTCGCTCCTGTAATCGCCTCTATTTCGTTCGGCTTTTCCGGCGCTTTGCCTTTAACCCAATTTACCGACGGTAGAGCGGATAAATTTTTGAATTGATTCCTAAATTCGTCTTCAGTAATTAGGGAGCCGAGTCCGGGCGTTTCGACCTGTTCCAGAATTTCGATTGCCGTAATTTTGGCAAGCGCCGTATCCGTTCCGATCATTAGTCTGATCTTTCCCTGAAAGCCGTTGCCTTCGGCTACAATGGAATAACCGGCAGGAACGCTTTTTTCGTCATAAACTTTATAGACTTCGCCTAAGTCGGTTTCAATTTTCTTATAGCTTTTTGCATTATTATGCACCAGATAAATAGCGGCTTCGGTCTCGGCAATTCTGTTAGCTTCGATATGAGGAGCCGCCCAGTTCGAAACGCCTGATAGAACCGCTCCCGACGCCAAAGCTATTGAAGTAAGCGCGATAATCATTTTAATGCTGTTGTTCATTTTGCCTCCCCGAAAATTTTCGGGTGCGTCAATCTGTTGATAAGCGGCACAAAAGCGTTCATTATTAAAATGCCGTACATTACTCCTTCCGGCAGACCTCCGAAGAGTCGTATTACTACTATTATAAGCGAGATCAATAAACCGTAAATCCACATGCCCGCGGAAGTATAAGGAGAAGTTACCCAATCGGTCGCCATGAAGAATGCGCCCAATAAAAATCCGCCGCTGAAAAGATGAAACAGAGGATTGGGATATTTGATCGGATCAATAAACCAGAAAATTGAACCGAACAGAATCAATCCCAAAATCATAGATAACGGTATTCGCCAATTGACAATTTTAATCCCGATCAAAAATACGCCTCCGATTATAATCGCCAAGGCGGAAGTCTCTCCAATCGAACCGCCTACGTTCCCGATAATCAAAGGTTCGATTCCCGTTATCATTTTGTCGAATTTGAAAGCTGCAAGCGGCGTTGCCGACGTAACCGTGTCGACTGCAAAATTCGGTTTGCTCCATGTCGTCATTGCGACGGGATATGCCGCCTGGAGAAAAGCTCTACCGACGAGAGCCGGATTAAAAATATTAAAACCGAGTCCGCCGAATAATTCTTTCCCGATAATAATTGCGAACGCCGAACCGATGGCGGCGGATGTCAATGAAAAATTCGGAGGTATGATTAAACCGAGAAGCAACCCCGTTAAAAACGCGCTTCCGTCATAAATCGTAATTTCGGATTTCCTGATTATTTTAACGACTATCTCGGATAAAACAGCCGCTGCGCAACTTACGCCGATTACGACCAACTGATATAATCCGAAAAATACCGCAGCCGAAATTAGAGCCGGCAGCAAAGATAAATTTACCAGCCACATTACCTGTTGAGTTGTAAATTTGGAATGAACATGAGGCGAACTGCTCAGTTCCAATCCCGAAATTACATTGACCGTTTGATTTGCCGAATTAGACATTGATTTATCTTATTTAATTTGTCTTTTGTTTTAATAAAGCAGAAGATTTCCGTTTCCCGTATCTGATCCATTGCACAAGGGGAATACCCGCAGGACAATTGTATGTACATGTGCCGCATTCCATACAGGTCTGCAATCCGATATCAATCGCTTCTTCGAATTTGTCGAATCTTGAAAATTTATATAAACGCGTGGGCGCGAGATCGAGCGGACAAACGGACAAACATCTGCCGCAATTCAAACAGTTGCTTTCTTTTATTCCGGGCGCTTCTTTTCCCGTAAGAACCAATATTCCCGAAGTGGCTTTTGTAACGGGGGAATTCAAATCGAATTGCGCAAATCCCATCATCGGTCCGCCCGCTACTATTTTTTTTGCGTTTTCTTTAATGCCTCCGCAGTAATCGATAATGTTTTTTAAAGGCGTTCCGACAGGCACAATAAGATTTTTGGGCTCGACTATTCCGAGTCCGGAGACTGTTAAAAATGCATTTATCTGAGGCTCCCCTTTTACAACGGCGTTGTAAATGGAAACCGCCGTGCCGACATTATGAATAATGCAACCGACGTCAAAAGGCAGTTTGCCGGGAGGAACTTCTCTTCCTGTAACGGCTTTTATCAACATTTTCTCAGCGCCCTGAGGATATTTTGTTTTTAATACTTTAAGAGAAATGTTTTCTTCGTTTCTCAAAACATTTTCCAGTTTTTTAATGGCTTCCGGCTTATTGTCTTCAACGCCGATTATTCCGTAAAGCACGCCTGCAGCTTTCAAGATCAATTTCAGACCTGTAATCACTTCTTCCGTTTTTTCGATAAGGAATCGGTAGTCTCTCGTAAGGTATGGTTCGCACTCGCAAGCGTTAAGAATAACGTAATCGATTTTTTTGTCCGGCGGAGGCGATAATTTTACATAAGTAGGAAATGCCGCCCCGCCCTGTCCGACAATGCCGGCTTGTTTAACTCGTTCTATTATTTTTTCGCGGGCAACTGTGACGGGATTGAGCGGTTCCATCAGATCGTCTTCATCAATATCCGAGCGATTTATTATTACTGCCTCCGACCGTATTCCCGTTAACGTTATTATCGAAGTGGTTTTGTTAATTTTTCCGGTAACAGGAGAATGAATCGGAGCGGATATAAAACCGTCGGGTTCGGCTATCATCTCGCCTTTCCTGACGGCGTCGCCTTTCTTCTTCAATAATAACGCTTGTTTGCCTGCGTGCTGAGAAAGAGGTAAACAAATTTGCTCCGGAAGAGGTAAGAACTCGAAAGGTTTTTCCGAAGTTAGTTCTTTCATCTCTGCCGGATGAACTCCGCCTTTAAAAGTCGTGGTCATCTCCTCCCCGTATTATGAATAGAATAATTAACATAAATTATGCCATAGGGAAATAAAAAAGTTGCAAAATTGAATTGGCATATTGAAGCGGGAATGGTAATCTAAAGCAGTTAAACAGAGTCTATATCTGTTATTATTTCAGGTTAAGAAAATTATCTTCTCTTTTGTAAGAATTACCGTCCGGTCTATAATATTGCCGGCTCCCGAAAGTAATCCGACATTTTTGAGTTTACTTGCGGTAAAACTTCCGGGCTGATATTAAGATTATTCGGATCGATATCGACGAGGAAGAGTGAAGAACCGGCGCCGTCGACCGACGCTCCTGCGTTTAATATTACGATTCCTTTCCGTTCGTAGAGTTTCATGTCGTGACTGTGTCCGTGCATAATAATACGTACGCCGCGCCGTTTGAAAAGCGACAACAATTTCTTCTTGCCCCTCAGTTTCATTGTATGGCTTTCGATACGGCTCCAAATTGATTTTCCCGAACTTTTGCTCTCTTCCGAATTTTTGTAGAAGTGGTGATGTATCAATACGATTTTTTCTTTGCTCTCCATCTCAGCGGCGGACAGCAGCATGTCGATTTCCTCGCGTTCCGATTTACTCACTTTCCCGTTCGATGCAAAAGGATTTTTCAGCTTGGAATAATAATCGACCGAATTGATGCCGATTAAAGCTATATCGTTTAGGATTTTCAAATAAGGAAAACGCTTTCCTTCGTTTACCGTTACGGTCGAGTCGAAAAGACTGCTGAAGTGTTCGCAAAATATTTCCACTTTTAATTCGTAATTTGTTTTTTCGCAGCGGGAAGGAAAATCGATTATATCCGACGCAAGTTCTACCCCGCCGAATATATCGTGATTGCCGATTACAACGGAAACTCTGTCCGAATGAAACAGATCGTATTTTATTAATAGTTCTCTCAAATCGGCAAAATCTCTTTCGTCCGAATTGTCCGATATATCTCCAGTTATTACGATATGGTCGGCCAGATTATTGAGAGCAAATTCAATCAACCTCTCGGTTTTTTCCAAATTCTTTCTTCTGAACTTCCTGTTCAGATGGAGGTCGGATATATGAGCTATTTTCATAAAAAGAATAAATTTATTTGATGTAAATTTAGCGGTCTAATGTTAAGAGAGTTTTACCGTAATGTTAAGTAAAAATTAAGTATTCTTTTTGAAGCCTAAATGGAATTTGACTAAATTCGAGTGGGGAAATAATAAAAATGATGACTTAACAATTTGATAACGGTTATCTAACGTTTTCTTAACAATAAATAAAAAATTTTTTCCCAGTTTTGTATTTTCTCAAATAAAGATAATTCAATATGAAAAAGAAAATACTCTTCATAGGCGGTTCTCTCAATCAAACTACAATGATGCATAAAATATCGAAGTATTTCGAAGATTACGATTGCTATTTCACCCCGTTTTACGACGACGGATATATCGGATGGTTTGCTTCCAAAGGGATACTCGATTTTACGATTCTCGGAGGCAATTTCAAAAAGATGACGCTTGAATACCTCGAAAGCAACAATCTGAAAATCGATTACAAAGGCAAGCGGCACGATTACGATCTGGTCTATACGTGCGCCGATCTGATCGTTCCCAAGAATATCAGAAACAAAAAATTGATCCTCGTTCAGGAAGGCATGACCGACCCCGAAAATTTCGCATTCTATCTTGTAAAATATTTTAATTTCCCTCGTTGGATAGCAAGCACATCCACGATGGGAATGTCGAATCTCTACGATATTTTCTGTGTTGCTTCCGAAGGGTATAAAGAATTATTCGCGCGCAAAGGAGCCGACCCGAATAAAATTTTCGTAACCGGAATACCCAACTTCGACAACGCTAAAGAATTTTTGAACAACGATTTTCCCCATAAGAATTACGTGCTCGTCGCCACTTCCGATACGAGAGAGACCTTTAAATACGAAAACAGAAAAAAGTTTATTAAAAAATGCGTGAAGATTGCAAACGGGCGGCAGTTGATTTTCAAACTTCACCCGAATGAAAATGCGGAAAGGGCGACTCGGGAAATCAATAAATACGCTCCGGGAGCTTTAGTCTATCACAACGCAAACACAAATCATATGATTGCCAATTGCGATGTGCTGATTACAAAATATTCGTCGGTCGTTTATATAGGATTGGCTTTGGGTAAAGAAGTTTATTCGTCGTTCGACATCGAAGAGCTCAAAAAACTTATGCCTATTCAAAATAACGGTACGTCTGCCGAAAGGATCGCAAAGCTGGGGCTCCATTTTCTCGAGTCGCCGAGCAATTCATTGAATGAAATTCATCAGAATTTCGATTTGATTACGGCATGAAAATAGTCGCCGTCATACAGGCTCGAATGACTTCGACGCGCCTACCCGGCAAGGTGATGCTGCCGGTTCTCGGTCAGCCGCTGCTATCGAGAATGATCGAACGCGCGCGAAAATCGGTTATGGCCGATGAAATTGTCGTGGCTACTTCCGATCAAAAAGAAGACGACCCGATAGAGAGATTATGCAAAGAGACAAATGTTGAATGCTTCCGGGGGCATTTAACCGATCTTCTCGACCGGCATTACAAGGCGGGTTTGATATACGGAGCCGACGCGGTCGTTAAAATCCCGTCCGACTGCCCGCTCATCGATCCGGCAATTATCGACAAAGTGCTGAAATGTTTTTCCGACGGTAATTTCGATTACGTAAGCAACCTTCATCCGGCTACATATCCCGACGGAAACGACGTCGAAATAATGTCGATCGAAGCGCTCGAAAAAGCCTGGCGTAATGCCCAAAAAAATTACGAGCGCGAGCATACTACGCCTTATTTTTGGGAAAATCCTCATTTGTTCGAATTAGGCAATGTCGTATGGGAAACGGGACTAAATTATTCGACTACAATGCGCTGGACGATCGACTACGAGGAAGACTATCGCTTTGTCAAAAGAGTATTCGAAGAGCTTTATCCGGTCAAACCGGATTTCGGCTTGAATGATATTCTCGATTTGCTCGAACGAAAACCCGAAATAAAAAAAATAAACGAAAAATATCTAGGCAAATACTGGTACGAAAATCATCTGGACGAACTCAATAACATCGAAGAATATAAATCGGCAATTAATAAAAAGACGGATAAATGAATTATGGCAAACAAAATAAGACTTGACAACGATTATCCGGTTATAACCAAATCGGATGAACTCTACAGCAGGGCGCTCGGATTAATTCCTTCAGTAACGCAAACTTTGGCTAAAGGCCCCACTCAATGGATTAACGGCGTTGCGCCGAAATATTTGGTCAAAGGAAAAGGCTCGCACGTGTGGGACGCCGACGGCAACGAGTATATCGATTTTTTAATGGGAGTCGGTCCATTGTCGTTAGGTTACGCATATCCGCGAGTGGACGAAGCGATTAAAAAGCAATTAGAAGACGGAATTACGTTTTCGATGATGCATCCATTGGAAGTGGAAGTGGCCGAAATGATACGAGACGTTATTCCGAATGCCGAAGCGGTCAGATACAGTAAAACCGGAGCCGACGTAACGAGCGCCGCAGTTAGACTGGCAAGAGCCTATACGGGAAAAAACAAAATTCTCTGTTGCGGTTATCACGGCTGGCACGATTGGTACGTTTCGGTTACGGCGCGCAATTACGGCATACCGGAAGAAGTTCAGAAATTAACTTTTACTTTTGATTACAACAATATCGATTCGCTGAAGAATTCGATCGACGACGATACCGCCGCCGTTATACTCGAACCGGTCGTCTTTCAGGAACCGAAAGATAATTTTCTGCATAAAGTTGCCGATTTGTGCAATGAAAAAGGTATTGTCTTAATCTTCGACGAAATGTGGACGGGTTTTCGCATGGCGTTAGGCGGCGCTCAGGAATATTTCGGCATTACTCCCGACCTGGCGACTTATTCCAAGGCTGTCGCAAACGGAATGCCGATTGCGATACTTACGGGTAAAAAGGAAATAATGAAACTTGCCGACGAGGACATCTTCTTCTACACTACATTCGGCGGCGAAGCGCTTTCGCTTGCAGCGGCTAAAGCCACTATCGAAGAAATGAAAGATAAAAACGTGATCCCGTTTCTCGATAAACAGGGTAGGAAAATCAAAGACGGCTACAACGAAATCGCCTCGAAACTCGGGCTCGATACTACAAAAGCCGTAGGATACAACTGGCGTTCGATGGCTACGTTCGATCCGAAAGGAGGAGACCCGCTTTTGCAAAAATCCTTCATGCAGCAGGAGATGATTAAGCGCGGAGTGCTATGGCAGGGATTTCACAATATCAGTTTTTCGCATACTGACGAAGATATCGACTATACGCTTGGGGCTTTGGAAGAATCCTTGACGCTTCTTAAGAAAGCCATAGAAAACAACAATCTCAAATCGCTTCTCAGAGGCAAACCCGTCGAACCCGTTTTCAGAAAGACGGATAATTTTAATATGAAACCGGCTGCAAAAAAGTGAGAATGTGATGGAATTATTTACGCTCGAAAATAAGGTCGCCGTTGTTACCGGAGCGCTCGGCTTGCTCGGAAGGGAGCATTGCAAAGCGTTATCGTCCGCCGGCGCAACCGTCGTTGTTACGGATATCGACGGAGAAAAAGCCTCGGAATTTGCCCGGGAATTATCAGGCAATTCTATCGGACTCGGAATGGATGTAACAAACCCGGAGTCGATTAAAAAGGCAAGAGATATAATCCTTCAAAAATTCGGGCATATAGATGTGCTGGTGAACAACGCGGCAATCAACGATATGTTCGAAAATCCGAAAGCCGCGGCGGAGGAATCCAAATTCGAAAATTATCCGCTGGCATTATGGCAAAAATCTCTCGACGTTAATCTTACGGGAGTTTTTCTAACTTCGCAGATACTCGGAACGCCGATGGCCGAAAGAGGCAAAGGAAGCATTATAAATATCGCTTCCACATACGGAATCGTTGCGCCGGATCAATCGCTCTATCGCAATAAAGAAGGTGCTCAATCGTTCCACAAACCTCCGGCGTATTCTGTTACAAAAGGCGGCGTTATAATGTTTACCAGATACCTCGCCGCATATTGGGGGCGCAAAGGTGTGCGCGTTAACGCCCTTAGCCCGGGGGGAGTTGAAAATAACCAGGACAATTTCTTTGTCGAAAAATATTCTTCGAAAACGCCGCTCGGAAGAATGGCTAAACGCAACGACTATTGGGGAGCCTTGATCTTCCTTGCCAGCGACGCCTCGGAATATATGACCGGCGCTAATCTGGTGGTCGACGGCGGATGGACCTGCTGGTAAAATATTATTACACTCAATAAGGAATTTAAAATGTCTAAAAAAAAGATTACAAAAAAAGAACTCTATAAAAAAGCCGCAAAAATAAAATTGGTTCTTACGGATGTAGACGGCGTGTTAACCGATACCGGAGTTTATTATTCCGCCCAGGGAGAGTTGATGAAACGTTTTTCCATTCGGGACGGAATGGGCGTAGAACGCTTGAGAACGCTTGTCGACGTCGAAACGGGAATAGTTACCCGCGAAGATACCAACATTGTTAAAACGCGCGCCGTTAAACTTAAGATTGAGGAACTGCACATGGGAGTTCTGGAAAAAGAAAAACTTGTGGATGATATTTTGAAGAGAAAAAATCTTACTAAAGACGAAGTGGCTTTTATCGGCGACGATACCAACGACGTCGGTATTATGAAACTTGTGGGACTTGCCGCGTGTCCTTCGGATGCAACCCGTTTTGCCAAGAAAGTTGCGGACGTTGTTTTGGAGCATCCCGGCGGCTACGGCGCATTCCGCGACCTTGCCGAACTGATTATCGACGCCAAAACGAAAGCCACGAAAAAGGGTAAGAAATGAGAGTAAAGGTAGGTGGAAAATTTATCGGCGAGGGCGAGCCGGTCTATGTCATAGCCGAGATCGGAATTAATCACAACGGGTCGCTCGAACTGGCTAAAAAACTGATCGACGGCGCCGTCTTTGCTGGGTGCGACGCCGTAAAATTTCAGAAACGGACTCCTGAATTATGCGTTCCGAAAGATCAATGGCATCTCGAACGCGATACGCCATGGGGAAGAATTACTTATATAGAATACCGTCATAAAGTCGAATTCGGTTACGACGAATATGCCGAGATAGACAAATATTGTAAATCAAAAGGGATCGATTGGTTCGCCTCTGCATGGGACGAAGAAGCCGTCGATTTCCTCGAGCAATTCGAACCCGTTATGTATAAAGTAGCCTCGGCGTCGCTTACAGACGATAAATTGTTGTCCAGAATTAAATCGACGGGCAAACCGATTATGCTTTCGACGGGCATGTCCACGCTCGAAGAAGTAGACCGCGCAGTCAATTATCTCGGAAAGAAAAACTTACTTATCGCTCAGTCGACTTCGAGTTACCCGTGCAGTCTGGAAGAACTGAACTTACGCGTTATTGATACATACAAAAAAAGATATCCCGAAATTCCGATAGGCTATTCGGGGCACGAAACCGGATTGGCTCCGTCGCTTGCGGCAGTGGCTCTGGGCGCTGTATTCGTAGAACGGCATATTACGCTCGACCGAGCAATGTGGGGAACAGACCAGGCGGCGTCGGTTGAAATCGGCGGAATGTACAGACTTGTAAAAGATATACGCGACATCGAAAAAGCTCTCGGCGACGGCGTTAAAAGAGTTTACGAAAGCGAATTAAAAAGTAAAATAAAACTGCGAAGGAGCGGATAATGAAAAGAATAATTACTTTGGCGTTTTTTTTAATCATCCCTTTTTATCTCGGCGCCGGTCAATATGAAGTTGAATCTCCCTCAAAAAAACTGAGAGTTACAATCAATACGGACGGTCGTCTTACTTATTCGGTTTCTTACGAAAACGAGATGATTATAAACCCTTCGGAAATTTCGTTGATGCTCGACAAAGGAATATTAGGAAAGAATCCGTCGGTAAAAAACAACTCGGTCAAATATGTCAATCGCGAACTTAAACCTGTCGTAAGACAAAAATACGCGGTCATTAAAGACGAATTCAACGAATTGCGTTTGGACTTCGAAAATAATTTTACTCTCTTTGTAAGAGTTTACGACGAAGGTTTCGGTTACAGAATATCGACGTCGTTTGAAGATTCTATTACGGTCAAAGAAGAAATTTTTGAGGCAAATTTTGCAAACGATTTCAACGTCTATTTCCCGCAGGAAGAGAGTTTTATGTCTCACTCGGAACGTCTTTATAAATATCTTCCGTTAAGTGAGATTGACGAAAAAAGTTTTTGCTCGCTTCCCGCTTTGGTCGATCTGAATAACTCAATTAAAGTTGCAATCACCGAAGCCGATCTATACGATTATGCGGGTCTCTATCTAAGAGGCGCCAATTCTACCGTTCTGAAAGGATTGTTCCCTTACTATCCCGCCGAAACGGAAATGAAAAGCGACAGGGACGTTTATGTGACTAAACGTAAAGATTATATAGCGCGAACGAACGGAACGAGAAATTTTCCGTGGAGAGTGTTCGTAGTTACAGATAACGACGGCGCCTTAATCGAAAATACGATGGTCTATAAACTTGCTGAGCCGCACGACCCTCATATTGATTTCTCCTGGGTAAAACCGGGCAAGGTGGCATGGGATTGGTGGAATGCAAACAATATTTATAAAGTCGATTTCAGAGCCGGAATCAATACCGCCACTTACAAATATTATATCGATTTTGCTTCGCAGCACGGAATCGAATATGTAATACTCGACGAAGGCTGGTACAAGTTAGGCAATCTCCTGGAAGAAAGTCCGGATATAAACGTAAAAGAAATAGTCGACTACGCCAAAGAAAAAAACGTCGGAATAATTCTATGGGTAATCTGGAAAACTCTCGACGACCAGTTTGAAGAAGCAATGACTCTTTTTGAAAAGCTCGGCGTAAAGGGAATTAAAGTCGATTTTATGCAAAGGGACGACGCCTGGATGGTGAATTACTATTATAAAGTTGCGCGCGAAGCCGCCAAACGGAAACTGCTCGTCGATTTTCACGGCGCTTATAAACCTACGGGATTGTACAGAACTTATCCGAATGTTCTAACCAGCGAGGGAGTTCTGGGACTCGAACACAATAAATGGAGCGAAGACGTAACTCCCGAACACAATACTACTATTCCGTTTATTAGAATGCTCGCCGGTCCGATGGACTATACTCCCGGTGCGATGAATAACGCCGTTAAAGGTAATTTCAGGGATATCTTTACTCAGCCGATGAGTCAGGGTACGAGATGCCATCAGCTTGCCATGTATATAATTTACGAAAGCCCTCTGCAAATGCTTGCGGACAGTCCTACAAATTATCTGCGCGAAAAAGAGTCGCTCGAATTTCTTTCGATCGTTCCGGCAGTGTGGGACGACACAAAAGTTCTGGATGCTAAGGTGGGCGATTATGTAGTTATGGCAAGAAGATCGGGCAATAAATGGTTTGTGGGAGCTATGACTGATTGGAACGCAAGAACTTTAAAGCTCGAGCTTTCGTTCTTGGATGAAAACAGGAATTACGAAATTACAATTTATCGGGACGGCATTAACGCCGACAGAAACGGAAACGATTATAAGATTGTCAGATCGACTGTGAAAAAGGGCGAAGTGATTGAAATTAATCTGGCACCCGGCGGCGGATGCGCGGCGGTAATCGAATAAAAATAATTGCGAAGTATGGAATTCGAATCGTATGAATTAATATCGTATGCGGTTATCGTTATGACCGCGGTTTTGTTCGTCTTGCTCGAAAGGATATTTCCTTACAATAAAGGGCAGGAAGCGCTGCGCAAAGGATTCTTTGACGATTTGGCGTTCTACACAATCGCGCAAAGCTACATACTCGGTATTTTTATATTTACCGTAATCATAAATGGAATCGATAATGCTACCGGCTTGTCGCGGCTCGGTTTGTTTGCCAATGTACCGATCTGGATTCAGTTAATCTTTTTTACCGTAACGCACGATTTTTATATCTATTGGATGCACAGGTGGCAGCATCGAAATAAATTCTTATGGCGGCTTCACGAAGCGCATCATTCGCCGCAAAAAGTCGATTGGCTTTCGGGATCGAGAAGCCATGCGTTCGAAATCCTTATAAATCAGACCGTGGAGTTTATGCCGATAGTTTTGCTCGGTTCGCCGCCGGAAGTAATTGCGTACAAAGGAGTAATTAGCGCGGTCTGGGGAATGTATATCCATTCGAATCTGAATGTACGGACGGGCAGGTTACAATACGTTATTAACGGACCGGAGATGCACCGTTGGCACCACACTACCGGCAAAGGCAGAAACAGGAATTTTGCAACCAAACTTGCCATATGGGATTGGCTCTTCAATTCGGCTTTCTTGCCAGGCGATAAAGCCGAGCAGTACGGATTAAAAACGTTTTTTCCCGACAACTATTTCAAGCAGTTTCTTTTCGCATTCAGACCCTTTAAGAAAAAGAAAAACAGCCTGCTCGACAGATTGTTTCGCTGAAAATCGGGCAGACTGACTGATTAAGATTACAATCCCGGAATTATTTTGTCGCCGGGGTATTGGACGGAAAAAGTATATCGCGCTGTTTTTGTTTCTTCCGGTTCCAGTTTTACCTTCCACTCGATAATTCCCGTGGAGGGATTAAAACTTGCCCCGCCGCTTTCAATGAGCTCTACTTTAATATCTTCGTTCTTTGACACGGGGATGTTGTCCTGCAACGTAATCTCAACCGGTATTCTTTTCTTGTTATTCAACGATAATTCGTAAGTAAAACTACGCACGACATTTTTACTGAGGAATTTACCTTCTTTATAATCCCTTATTAATTTTCTTTTGGCAATTACAGATTGGTCTCGTCCCGCTGAAATCCGGAGAGTATCCGAGGCGGTATTTGTTTCGATGTAGCTTTTTCCGGCGTACGTGTTTTCGAGATAAATATTGACTTCGCCTTCGAGCAAATCGAATTGTTTCCAGTTAACTAAATCGATAACCAAGAAGGCGTTTTCGTCGTGCTTGGGAACGGCGTAATATTTATAGTAAGCTTCGGCTTCGAAATCGTTTATCAGTACGGAATGCGGTATGCCGTCGGAAGGGATTGTATAGCTTAAGGCGGGCACAAAATCGGTCGTTAATATGTTTTGTTCCTGCCGGAAGGATTGGGTTAAAACGGCATTATTAAGAACGTCTTCCGACGCAATTGCCGCGGTTTCTCTCTTCAATTTCGGCGCAGCTCCGTAATAAACCGGTTGATCGTAAAAATCGATCATCCACGTATTCAGCTCCGGTTTTATGTTGCTTCTTTGCGGATTTCGCGTAGACAGAATTACTTTTACATTTCGCCAATCTATTCCGCTCCGCTGCCGTATATCTGCTTTGTACGAAATCACCGGAGGCTCCCGCAGATTATTAATTCTTATGTCGTAATTGGGACGCCAGCCCGCGTCGTCTGTCATATAAGAGACGTCGATTGACACGGACTGATCCGAAGGCGAGAGGAGCGCGATTTTTAAGTCGTGCTGCGGGCGTGAATCTTTGAGGTGTTCGATTTGCTTCTTCAATTTTTCGATATTGTTTTTTATAGTTTCATTGGCTGCGTCGAGTTTTCGAATGGCGGCTTTAATTTCGGTCAAACGTTCGCCGTAATATCTTCCCAATTTTTTAATATTGTCGATCAAACGGGAGGCGTCGCTTTCTTTTAATTCTTTATTGGCGACTATCAATTCCCATTCGGCTTTCAGGATATCTATCCCGTCGTTATTGTCCTTTAATTTTTCTTCGAGGATTTTCAAAGAATCTTCCAGACTTTTGATCCTTTCGCCGTTAACGTTCTTTTTCAGGAAATTGATTTCTTTTGTAATCGAAAGTATTGACACGTCCCCGTCGATTTTAATATTGACGCTGGCAGGGTCGAAATTCCCGGCAAGTCCTTCCAGGAAAATTTCGTTCTCGCCTTTATTTAATTTCACTGCGGCGGTATGTTTCAATTCCGCTCCGTTGATGTAAACTTTTACTTCCTTAAGATTTGTCTTAGCCGTTTGGGCGGGAAAGAGATTTACGCTGTGGAAAACCGTCAGTAATACAAATAAAATTCGTTTCATTCTTTGCCTCTTATCTGTTGGTTTTTTATACCCGGCTTTTTGACCGCCGGTTCCTCAATAACGTCTTTATATTGAACGGGTCTTTATTTATCTTTGTAAATCGATTTAATGCGTTGAAACGGTCAGAAAGCATGCAATGAAAAAGTTATTAATTGAATTTCTCAAAAAACATTTCAAGGAAATCGCCTCGAATTGGGCTGCCAAACTAAAACAACTTTTCAAAGATAAACTTTCGGATTCTCAAATAGAAACATTTACCGAAAGTTCTTTGCTTACGTTTATCGACGTTCTGGAAGAAGGCGACTATAAAATAGCGGATTTATACCTGATCGAAATATACACGCTCTGCTCGAATCTGAATATGAGTTTAATCGACGTCAGCCAGCTTTTCAGCCAGGGCAGATATGCCATCCTCAATATTATCGAAACCGAACTGACGGGTTATAACGATCCGATAATTCTTCTCGGATTTATCGACGAAATAATCGAGCAGCTTTATGCGCGGTACAGTATGCTTCATCAGGAAGCCAAGATGAACGAACTGAAACACGACCGCGACCGTCTGGCTTCCAAACTCGAATTGAGCCAGCAATACCTTAAAAATATACTTCACACTTCCGATTCGGCCATTATGATGGTGGACGAAAACGAAACGTTCATCGCCTGGAATAAAGGCGCCGAAAGAATTTTCGGATATACAGAAGAAGAAATTATAGGAAAGCCGTCCTCGTTTCTTTTGCCCGAAGGAGAAAAATATCAAAACGAATTGAAGGAAATTCAGGAAGAAGTAAAGGAAGGAGCGACAAAAATTCTCGAAACGGAGAGAAGGACGAAAGACGGCAGAATACTGAGCGTAAAACTGAGCGTGTCGAAATTGCCCGGGAGCAACGGCGGTTACGCCGGCAGGTCGATAATTATTAAAGACTTTACCGAGTTCAAAAAGCTGCAGGCTCAAATCGACCAGTCGGAAAAATTAGCCGTCATTGGTCAACTGGCGGCGGGAGTGGCGCACGAAATCGGCAATCCGCTGGCTTCTATTTCGTCGCTCGTTCAAATTCTACAACGAAAAAGCAACGACCCTTTTTTTACGGAACAATTGTCCAACATCAAGGAAAACATCGACAGAATTTCAAAAATCGTTAGAGAACTCGTCGACTTTTCTAGACCTCCGAGTTACGAAAAATCGATGAGCGACATTACGGATATAATCAAAACCGCATTGGGGATTGTTAAATACGATAAACGCGTTAAAAAAGTAAAATTCGAAACCGACTTGAAAGAATCGCTGCCGAGAATTAATATAGCTACGGATCAGATCCTCCAGGTCTTCGTAAACATATTGATTAACGCTCTCGACGCCATTGAAGGCAACGGTCGCATTACGGTTAAATCCGATTACGACAGAGAATTCATCTACGTCAGTTTCTCGGACGACGGCTGCGGTATGGACGAAAACACCGTCAAACAAATTTTCGACCCGTTCTTTACAACAAAAGAAGTGGGCAAAGGCACCGGACTCGGACTATCAGTCAGTTACGGTATAATCAAACAATACAACGGAGAAATAACCGTCGAAAGTAAGTTGAACGAAGGCAGCACTTTTACGGTTAAAATCCCGATCAAAGAAAACACGAAAAGTAATATGAGGTAAATTTATGGCAGCCAGAATTTTAATTGCAGACGATGAAAAACCGATCAGAGATTCGTTGAAAATGGTTCTCGAAGACGAAGGCTATTCGACCGACGTTGTCGGCGACGGCGAAGAAGCTCTGGAAAAAATTAAATCGGATAAATTCGACATCGTTATTACAGATATAAAAATGCCCAAACTCGACGGCATTCAATTGCTAGAACAAGCGTCGAAAATATCTCCGGAAACTTTTTTTGTGATAATGACTGCCTACGCATCGGTCAACACTGCAATCGACGCATTGCGCCAGGGCGCTTACGACTATCTCATTAAGCCGGTTGAATTCGACGACTTGATTATCAGAATTAAAAGACTGCTCGAATACAAGAATCTCGCTTTCGAAAATAAATCCCTCAGACAACGTATTTCTACGGAAGCGGATTTTTCAAATCTGATCGGAAAGAGCGAACCGATGCGGAAAGTATTTTCGATTATTACCCAGGTCGCTCCTACAAACAGCAACGTTCTGATTATCGGTAAAAGCGGAACGGGTAAGGAACTCGTAGCAAAAGCAATTCATTATAACAGCAACAGAAGGGACAAAATGTTCCTGCCGATTAACTGCGGCGCCATTTCGGAAAATCTTATCGAGAGCGAATTATTCGGACATAAAAAAGGCTCTTTTACCGGCGCGACGGAAGACAAGCTCGGGCTTTTCAAAGTTGCCGACGGCGGCACGCTCTTCCTGGACGAAATCGGCGACCTGCCTTTGAATATGCAGGTTAAACTTCTGCGGGCGATTGAAGACCGAGCCTTTATTCCCGTCGGCGGCGTTAAACCCGTAAGCACCGACGTTAGAATTATTGCGGCTACAAATCAGAACTTGTATGAAAAAACAAAAACCGGCGAGTTCAGGGAAGACCTCTATTATCGTTTGAACGTTGTCGAAATCAATCTGCCCGCATTGAACGAAAGGAAAGAAGACATTCCGTTGCTCGTTAATCATTTTATCGAGAAATACAGCAAGGAAATGGGAAAAAAAATAATCGGCACAGACAACGATACGATGCGAATTCTGTTGAATCACGAATGGCCCGGCGGCGTAAGAGAACTCGAGAACGTAATTGAAAGAGCTATTATTTTCAGCAGCAAGGAGCTGATTACAGTCGAGAATTTGCCCGAATATCTGAAAGGCGTGCCGATGGCGCACGACTATCCCGACTCGCTCAAAGAAGCGATGCGAAGTTTCGAACGCGAACATATTCTTAAAGTGATGAAAAAATACGACTACAATAAGGACGAAGTAGCCAAAGCGCTCGAAATCGGACTATCGTCTCTCTACAGAAAAATGGACGAATTGAATATTCCGACTAAATTGTCGCAGGAGGAAGATAATCTTTAATCAAACAGGAGAATTTAAATGGAAAAAGATTTTGGCGTAACAGGGTTTATCGAAAACGGAAATTATCAGTGGGAGAATGTCGGCGAAGGAGTTAAAAGGAAAATACTCGGATACGACAAAGACCTGATGCTCGTACTCGTTGAGTTCGATAAAGGAGCTGTCGGGTATACTCACAAGCACCCGCACAAGCAAATCTCTTATATTGTCAAAGGGTCGTTCGAAGTCGAAATCGAAGGACAAAAAAAAGTTCTTAAAGCGGGCGACGTTTTCTTCGTTCAGCCGGACCTCAATCATTCGGTGCTTGCGCTCGAAGACAGCGCGCTGATAGACGTCTTCAATCCTTACAGAGAAGATTTTATCAAACAATAAGGTCGAAAATGAAAAAATTTATTTTGTTTACGGCTATGCTTGTCTTTTCCTCGGCGGTATCAGCCCAGATTAATATTCCTTATACTCATTATCGTTTACAGAACGGGCTGAACGTTATACTGCACGAAGATCATACGACTCCTACGGTTTCCGTCAATATCTGGTATCATGTCGGTTCGGGATACGAAAAGCCGGGGAGAACCGGATTCGCGCATCTATTCGAACATCTTATGTTTGAGGGTTCCAAGAACGTTCAAGAAGGCGAATTCGACAAACTGCTCGAAGCCGCGGGCGGGCAGAACAACGGCTCGACTACGGAAGACCGAACTAATTATTACGAAGATATTCCGTCGAACGCTCTTGAACTTGCGCTCTTTTTGGAATCCGATCGAATGGGATATCTTCTCGACGCAATGACTCCCGAAAAAGTAAACGGGCAGAGAGAAGTCGTTAAAAACGAGAGAAGACAAAGCTACGAAAACAGACCTTACGGACTTGCATGGGAAACAATCTATAAAAATTTGTATCCGGAAGGTCATCCTTATTCCTGGCCGGTAATCGGATCGATGGCCGACCTCGACGCCGCTTCATACGAAGATGTGGTTGAATTCTTCAAAACTTATTATGCGCCTAACAACGCTTCGCTCGTTATTGCCGGAGATATCGATCCGGAAGAAACTTTGAAGCTGGTTGAAAAGTGGTTTGGCGAAATTCCCGCAGGCAAACCAGTACCGCCGTTGAATCCCGCTGCGGCGGTTTTGAACGTAAATAAATTCGTTACTCTTGAAGACAGAGTTCAGCTGCCCAGAATATATATGGCATGGATAACTCCTCCGCGTTTCTCGCCGGGCGACGCCGAAATGGATTTGCTTGCCAATATTCTTGCCGGCGGCAAAAATTCGAGATTGTATAAAAGACTGGTCTATGATCTCCAGATAGCGCAGGACGTGTCGGCGTTCCAAAGCTCGTCAAAATTATCTTCGCAGTTTTTTATTATTGCTACGGCGCGAGCCGGTCATAATTTGAATGAAATCAAATCGGTAATAGAAGAAGAAATTGAAAAGCTGAAATCCGATAACCCGACCGAAAGGGAATTGCAGCGCGCCGTTAATCAGTACGAAGCTTCTTTCCTCAGGAATCTCGAAAAACCGGGAGGCTTTCGCGGTAAAGCCAATCAGTTGAACGAATACTTTTATTACGCAAATAATCCGGATTATGCCAACGAAGATTTTAATCGTTATAAAGCGCTCAGCCCGGACGATTTGAAAAACGCAGCGCGTGTTTTTCTAAAGAAAAACGGAAAAGTAGTTTTAAGCATTGTGCCCAAAGGAAAAACGGAAATGGCTGCGGACGAACATGTGGAGGGAAAATAAGATGAAAAAGTTAATATTGATTCTCGTTTTGGCGTTAACGGCGTTGACTATCAACGCGCAAAAAGTTGATCGGTCGAATCCTCCTGAACTGCCGCCGCCGAAAGGTTTGCAATTACCCGCCGTTCAAGAATTCAACCTTCAAAACGGCTTGAAAGTTTATCTGATGGAAAAACATCAGGTGCCCCTCATTCAGTTGAATTTAATATTAAAAGCCGGTTCTTTGAACGATCCGGAAGGTAAAGAAGGCTTGACCGATATTGTGTTCGACATGCTCGACGAAGGCGCCGGCGGTATGAACGCGCTTCAAATTGCGGACGAGATCGATTTCCTCGGAGCGAATCTGAATATCGGTTCTTCTCTCTTTACATCGAGTATCGGTTTGAATGTGCCCGTGTCTAAATTTAACGATGCCCTCAAAATTGTAAGTAAGATATTACTCGAACCGGATTTCCCGGAAGCTGAATTGGCAAGATTAAAAAAAGAACGCCTTACGACATTAATGCAGTGGCGCGACCAGCCGAATGCTATTGCAAGAGTCGCATTCAATAAATTATTGTTCGGAAGTCATCCGTACGGCAGAGTAGAAATCGGCACGGAAGAATCAATCAAGAGTTTTACGACTGAGGATATAAGGAATTACTACAATAAATATTTTGCGCCGGATAATTCGTTCATTGTGGCAGTCGGAGATATCGATAAACAGAAGCTCGAAAAATTATTGAATGAATATTTCTCCGAATGGAATAAAAAGGGAGAAAAAAATCTTAAAACCGAAACGCCCCGGAACTCTAACTCGGGTAAAATATTTCTGATAGACAAGCCGGGCGCGGCTCAATCGGTCATTTATATCGGAGATATTGCGCCATCGCGTACGACGCCGGATTATTTTTCCATCGGCGTTATGAATACAATCCTCGGCGGTTCTTTTACGTCGCGGCTCAATAATAATTTGAGAGAAGAACACGGATATACTTACGGCGCCGGTTCCAGATTTATATTCCGTCCCGTCGGAGGATTTTTCATTGCGTATTCATCGGTCCAAACCGAAGTGACCGACAAAGCATTGCAAGAATTCTTCAAAGAATTGAACGGCATACGCCAGCCCATTCCCACCGAAGAAATCAACAGGGCGAAGAATTATACCGCTCTCGGCTATCCCAATAATTTCCAGACGGTTTCTGGAATAGCGGGAGAGCTGGAAGAATTGGTTTATTACAATTTGCCTAAAGATTATTTCAATAAGTATATCGATAATATCCTTTCGGTTAAAGACGAAGAAGTTAACATTGCCGCAAGAAAATATATCAATCCGGACAAGATGCTTGTTGTTATCGTCGGGGATAAGGCGCGAATCGCCGAAGGAATTAAAAAGCTGAATCTGGGCGAAGTTATCGAAATGAACGTGGATGATGTTTTGGGTAAAGCGCCGGAAATGTGATGAGTTGTTTGCACTATTGCCAAGATTACCAAATTGCAGGATTTGCAAATTAAGAAATTAGTTTCTTTGTGCTGGAGTTACGGCGTTTTTAGTTTGTTAGTTTTTAAAAATATATTTTTTGTGCCCCGGTTTTAAGCCGGGGTTGTTTTATAAATTCTCGTATATCCTTTTGGAGAAATTACCCCGCCTGCAGCGGGGTCAGTATGACAATTCCCTAATCCCTGATCCCTAACTCTGGGGAATCCGACAGAGGCGGTATCGACGAATCTGTAAGTCAAAGATTCTTCCCCCGTCTGCGACGGGATTCAGAATGACACAATTCTATAATGCCTTGCGCTCTCCGTGTTCTTGTATGTTAAAAGTATAAAAAGTTCTTTGAAATAATGAATAAGTTTATTTCCTTGACGGAAGAGAAGGTTTGCGCCTTGGGCTTTGAGCCCGTCGCTAAGTTTTTTCCTTCCGTTCAGGTAAAAG
>NZ_JBMOLD010000016.1:0-39072 GCF_049325435.1 Melioribacter sp.
CACTGTTTTCCTGAGGAAACTTAAGAAAACTTATTCAACATGTCAAAGAACTATATGGCTCTAAATCAAAATTGACATAACAATAGGTCAATTTTCTCTGTTGACTTTTAACGGAATAACTTAGCGGTTAATAAAGAGTTTGCTTCCCCCGCAAACTGCGGAGTCGTACAGACTTCCTTTCGCTATTCGTAATTACGAGCCCCGCTTACAACGGGGCGAAGTAATCTCTAGTGACAGTTTGCTTCGTCGTCCCGCCAACAGCGGGACTCCTCGCAAAGACGAAGGCGTTCGTAGCGCGGTAGCGCGGGCGTTAGGAGTGTAGACGTGCCGGCGTTCTATGTTGTATAACATTGAACGATAAACCACGAACTCCCAAAACGAAGAACGTTGAACCCCAAAACCTTGAACCCCAAAGCTCGAAATTCATGCCCCTAGAATCGTTACCACAATATTTCTGGGTCCGCCGTAATTTCGATGTTCGCACAGATAAATTCCCTGCCATGTGCCAAGATTAAATTTGCCGTTCTTAATGGGAACTGTAACCGAGCTGCCGAGCATTGAGGCTTTGATATGAGAAGTCATATCGTCCGCGCCCTCCAATGTATGGTCGAAGAACGTAGCGTCTTCGGGCACAATCCTGTTGAAATATTTTTCCATATCGCTGCGGACGGTCGGGTCGGCGTTTTCGTTCAATGTTAACGATGCCGAAGTATGTTTTATGAAAATGTGCGCAATGCCCGCCCGGATTTTTTCGATGCCATTTAATTGACTCAATATTTCATTCGTAATAAGGTGAAAACCGCGCTGTTTCGGTTTTAACGTTATTTCCTGCTGATAAACCATTTATTCCTCCGCTTACTAAGTCCAAAAATAAAAAAGTAAAATTTTATTTTTGTATGTAACAATTCCGGAGGAAATATGAATACGATAGAAGCAATTTTAACCAGGAGAAGTATAAGACGTTACAAAAATCAACCTGTCGAAAAAGAAAAAATCGACAAAATACTGAAAGCGGCAATGTATGCGCCGTCGTCGCATAACAGTCAGCCGTGGCACTTTGTTGTTATTGACGACAGAGAGACTATGAATAAAATAGCCGAAGCGCATCCTTACGCCCAAATGTGCAGAGAAGCTCCCATCGGTATACTGATTTGCGGCGACAGGGAAATCGAAAGTCTCGACGGATATATTGCGTTAAATTGCGCAGCCGCTACCGAGAACATATTACTGGCCGCTCACGAACTCGAATTGGGCTCCGTATGGATTGCGGTTTATCCGAGGGAAGAAAGAATCAGGATATTCAGAGAACTATTCGGATTACCGGAGAATATTCTGCCGGTAGCTATGGTTGCAATTGGTTATCCCGACGAAAAGAAAAATCAGCCCGAGCGTTTTAAACCGGAACGTATTCATTATAACGGCTGGTAATTAATTTGTTGCGACAAGCAAATCTTTCCGTTATTTTGGAATTTCAATTTTTACGGTGACGTTATGCATTCAATCGAATGGACGGAACAACTTCGTTTCATAGTTGCGCTTGCGCTCGGATTTTTGGTGGGGCTCGAAAGGGAGACCACTAAAGGGAAACAAAAAAAAGTTATGCTCGGCGGCATAAGAACTTATCCGATAATCAGTTTGATGGGATTCGGATGCGCATGGCTTTATAAAATCGGGGTGCAGGCTATTTTACCAATCGGACTCGTTGCAATTTCGGCGTTGACCGCAATTTCATATTTCTCCAAGTCGCAATACGATAAGTACGGAATTACAAGCGAAGTAAGCGCTCTCGTAACGTTTATTATTGGAGCTTTGGCATTGCTCGTAGATATTTGGGCTTCGATGGCGCTTGGCATCATAAGCACGATTTTATTGTCCGAAAAAGCGAGCCTCGAATATTACGTCGACCGCCTCGACCGCGTCGAATTTCTTGCCGTTCTTAAATTCCTTCTGGTTACATTGATAATACTGCCTGTTTTGCCGGATAAAAATTACACGCAGTTTAATATCAATCCGTACAAAACCTGGCAGATTGTAATCATCGTTTCCTCTGTCGGATTTGTAGGCTATTTTATTTCAAAAAGATTGGGCGCTCATGCAGGTTTTCGAATATCCGGTCTGGTAGGAGGAATTGTTTCGAGCACGGCGGTTTCGATTGCATACGGCAGGATGGCTCAGAAGAACGAAAATTTATCTTATCCGGCTTTGCAAGGCGCAGTAATAGCTTCGAGCGTCATGTATTTGCGCGTTCTGGTGCTTATTTATATAATCAATCCGGCAATTGTTCAACATCTCTGGCTTCAATTGGTTCTTCTCAGCGCAGCGGGGTTTATTATTTCGTTTATAAATAACAATAACCCTAAAACGAAGAAGTCGACTATCGACAAAGAAATCCAAAATCTGCAAAACCCGTTCGAAATCCGACCCGCAATTTTATTTGCAATTTTATTCCTGGGACTTTCGGTAATCACAGGATTGGTAAAAACTTATTTCGGCAGTTCGGGAATTTTGAGTTTGGCGGCCGTTGTGGGTATTACGGATATCGACCCGTTCATTTTGTCGTTAGTAAGCGGAAGCGCATTCGACGCTCAAATTATTTCCGTATCGATTTTAATTGCAATGATGAGCAATTCTATTATGAAAGGAGTTTACTTCGGAACTATGGTTAAACAGGCGCGTAAAGACGTTGCCGTACGATTTGGCATATTGACCGTTTTGCATATTCCGGTAATCGTTCTTACTTTTTTCAATCTGAAGGAATTGATTTCCTAGAATGATAGTAAAGATCGAGTGAAATGTATGTATTTTGAAAAAGCACATAAAAAACCGGTCCGAGTACTGATACCGGATTCATAAAAGTTATTGCGAGCCATATTGTGTACGAATTATTTTTTTGACCCAACGCCTGACTGGCTTCGGACGCATATTCTTTACCGCCGATAAACCAGCCCAGTGTAAAAAGAAAAACGCAGATCAACGCAGTAACGAAGCCGATATGATAAACAAGCGACAAATCCGATGTGAGATTGTTACGGATGTAATAAGAAGCTCCCGAAGTAGCCAGATAAACATTCACGACGAGTATATAAAACGAGCCGTCCTTCAAGTCGATTAGTTTTTTCCATAAAGAAACGCTTGCCGCTTTAACCAGTCTTGCCAGTATTAATGGCATCGTGAACGTAATCAATACCGGCAATAGAATATCATTGAATGTAATGTCGCTTCCGCTGTTGATAATCAAGGGTAGAATGAAAGGCAGAATTACTGTTACAACTATGTTTGTCAATACCAGAGAAAATAGCGTGAATTCCACTTTCCCTTTTTTCAGACTGATAATAACAGGCGCGGCAATTGCAGTGGGAGCTATAGCGGTAATGAAAGCGGTTTGCGCCAGCAATTTATCGAAAGAATAAATGACAAAGTACGATATGAAAGAAGCGGCAATTAGAGAAACGAGTATTATGAAATGCTTTATGCCGACAATATTTTTATCGATTTTAATATCGAGAAACGAAAAAAACAGAAGCGCCATCAAAAAATATCTGATGAGAAACGTAAACTTATGTCCGTAAGGGAAAAATATGCCGACAGTAATTGAAACGAGAAGGAGTAAATTCTTCATGGCGGCTATTCGAAAATGATTGTTTTTTTGCCGTGCTGAAGAACGCGGTTGTTGACGTGCAGGTCTACGGCGCGCGCAAGCACCAACCGTTCCAGGTCGCGTCCTTTTCTTATTAAATCTTTCAACGAATCCTTGTGTGAAATCCTAATGACGTCCTGCTCGATAATGGGACCTTCGTCCAGCTCTTCGGTAACGTAATGGCTCGTTGCGCCGATTAATTTTACGCCCCTTTCATACGCCTTTTTATAAGGGTCGGCGCCTATGAATGCCGGCAGGAAAGAATGGTGTATGTTGATAATGTTATTCGGATATTCGGAAATGAAATCGGGTGTTAGAATTTGCATGTATCGGGCTAATATTATCGTGTCGATATTATGCTCTCTCAGCAATTCGAGTTCTTTCTTTTCCTGCTCTCGTTTATTTTCTTTGGTTATCGGAAAACAATAGTAGGGAATATCGTACTGCTTTGCCAAAGGCTCGAGGTCGGGATGATTGGAAATTATTAGAGGAATATCCGCATGAAGTTCTTTGTTTCTGTAACGCCACAGTATTTCGAGCAGGCAATGGTCGTATTTGGAAACGAATACGGCTAAGCGTTTTTTGTCCTCGCTCAGTTTTATGTCCCAATTTGCATTAATCCCATCGGCTAATTTTTTGAACTCATTCATAAAATCGTCGGTAAGATTTGCTTGTCCGTTTAATTCCCATTCGATGCGTATGAAAAACATCTTTGCGTTTTTGTCTACATGTTCGTCCAGATCGATAATATTGGCGTCTCTCTGAAACAGGAATTGCGATATCTTTGCCACGAGACCTTTCCGGTCTTCGCACGATAAAATTAATGTTGCGCTGCTCATTTTTCCCACGAATAAAAATTTTCACCTGTAAATTACGAAAAAAAGTTGCTAAATTTGTAAGTAAACGTTGAAGTAAACGTTCATTGGGAGGACTTTATGAAATCTTTAATTCTTTTTTTATTTATCTCTGTTGTGATTGCAGCTCAGGATAAACCGAAACAATTTACAATAGATGAATGCGTCAGCCAGTTTGACTGGGAAGATACAGTCGGCACAAAAGTCGGCTACCAATTCTGGTTTGTCGATAAGAATTTTCTCGACGGACGCACATTGAAAATGAGCGTGGTAGCGCCTCATAAAGCAACCCACGCGCCTCACAAACACGCCGAAGACGAATTCTTCTTTGTGCTGGAAGGAACCGCCGAGTTTTATCTCGACGGCGAAACGAGAATCGGAAAACCGTATTCGAGTTTTTACTGTCCGCCGAACAGCATGCACGGCATTAGGAATGTGGGCGACACGGAATTGAAATATCTCGTAATAAAAAAATATAACATGAAATGAAAACTAAAATTATAATCCTTGTTTTACTGTTCGTCAGCGCTCCTTTATTCGGACAGTATGAATTTATTAATATCTGGAACGGCAACGCGCCCGGTACGAAAAATACTGCTGAAGAAGAAAAATACAGCGACGAAAGATTCTGGACGGTTAATCAACCGGGATTGGTCTTTTATAAAGCTCGCGAGTCCAAAGGAATCACGATGCTCGTTCTTCCGGGCGGAGGCTATCATCATTTGGCGTTTGTAAAAGAAGGAGTGACGATAGCAAAATGGCTCAACAATCTCGGCATCGATGCATACGTTTTGAAATACCGGCTTAATCCTGAAGACGCTCTCGACGACGCTCAAAGAGCTGTTTGTTATGTAAGACGCAAAGCCAAAAACGACAAAATAGGCGCGATCGGTTTTTCGGCGGGCGGTCATCTTGCTGCAAATGTTATGCTATCGCCAAAACGCATTTTTGTCGATTCGATCGATAATCAAAATTTCAAACCCGATTTTGCCGCGCTGATATATCCTTGGCTTCAAAATCTTTACGAAAAAGTAAAAGAAGAACTTCCGCCGTTATTTATTGCTCACGCCGCCGACGATACGAGGGTGCCCGTCCGGGAATCTCTTAATTTTATCGACGCCTGCGTTAAAATTAACGTTTACCCCGAAGTTCATATTTTTTTCGAAGGAGGCCACGGTTTCGGAATGGAAAAAGAGAGCGGCTATGCCGCGTCGGAATGGCCTTCGCTGCTGGAAAAATGGTTCGTCAACAGAGGAATAATTAATTTGCACGGAGATACAAAATGAAATCCGTTAAATTCTTTCTTATCGTAATTGCCTTGTCTTTTGCAGCCGTATACGGACAATCTCAAAATAAAAAAACGATAATCGACGTGTCGGGTTTTGCGAACAGCGCGCATCATTGGTACGATATAAGCGCCGACGATAACGTAATCGATCCGCTCGAGAATCAACCGAGATACAAACCGTGGCAAATCAAAGAGATAGCCGATAATATTCTCCTTTATCAAAAAGAAAACGGAGGCTGGCCCAAAAATTACGATATGCTCGCCATCCTGACCGACGAACAAAAAGAAGCGCTTCTGAAATCCAAAAACATCACCAACACAACCTTCGATAATTGGACCACTCATACTCAGGTGGAATATCTTGCGCGCGCTTATGAAATTTTAAAAGACGAACGTTATAAAGAAGCATGTATCAAAGGAATTGAATTTATTCTCAAAGCTCAATATCCCAACGGCGGCTGGCCTCAGTTTTATCCCTATACAAGCGGCTACCGGAAATATATTACTTTCAACGACGGAGCGATGACCGGCGTTATGAGGGTTCTTTACAACATAATTAAAAAAGAACCTCGCTATTCTTTTGTGGATAAAGATTTATACGATAGATCGAAAAAGGCGTTTGAAAAAGGTTTGAAATGCATTCTCGACTGTCAGATTAAGGAAAACGGGAAATTGTACGCATGGGGGCAGCAGCACGATAATGTCACTCTCGAGCCTCAGCACGCTCGCTCTTACGAACTGCCTTCCATAGCCAATCAGGAAAGCGCCGACCTGGTGTTGTTTCTTATGGATATCGATAATCCGTCGCCCGAATTAATTAATGCAATCGAGAGCGCAGTAAGTTGGTTCGAGGAATCCAAAATTGAAGGTATAAGAATCGAAGAAAAAAAGATTAAGCCGATTAAATACAAATGGAGCACAATAAGCGTCGACCGTTTTGTCGTTGAAGATCCCGCCGCGCCTCCGATATGGCCTAGATACAGCGAACTGATTACGCATAAACCGTTGTTCTGCAATCGCGACGGCAAAAAAGTCTATTCGCTTGCCGAAGTGGCTCACGAAAGGCGTGTCGGATATACGTGGTACACTTACCTGCCTCAGCGGGCTATCGATAAATATCCGGAATGGAAAAAGAAGTGGGTTAAAGAATAAATTGAGGCGTAGAAATGAAAAAGAAAATTCTGTTATCCGTAATATTAGCCGTTATAATGGGTTTTAATATGCAGCAGGAAAAAATTAAGATAGTTTGTTTCGGCGATTCGATTACTCACGGCGCGGGCGTAGAAGGCAGAGGTTGGGTGGAAAAATTATCCGCTCGTTTCGATAATATTACTTTTGTTAACGCAGGCAGAAACGGCAGAAAAACTTCCGATCTGGACGAACTGCAACCCGTTATCGACGGCAACCGCGACGCCGATTATTTTATTATCTTGCTCGGCGTTAACGATTTGAAAAACGGCAACGACAGCCTTGTGGCAAACTGCGTGAGTAATGTCGACAGTATGTTGTCTCAAATAAAATCGGAAATTCCATCCGCAAAAGTAATTATCGCTTCGCCCTGCAATATCAATCTCGAAACGATGAGCGAAATTAACAGAAAGAAATTGTATAACGAAGCCACTCAATCTTCATTGATAAAATTAAATGAAGAATATAAAAAACTGGCGGAGCGCCGTTCGGCGGGATTTATTCAGCTTTACGGAAAAGTATGCCCCGAAAACTTCTGGGACGGTTTGCATCCCAATGAAAAAGGGCATGAAGAAATAGCCGATGCGGTTGCCGAATTTATTTCTGCTATGATTAAATGATTTTTCTTATCCGGTGATTTATCGGCTTCATGAAAATAAATGCGGGAGTTCGATTCGAAGAGAGCGGATTCCCGCTTCTTCTATACGGTATAAGTTTTGGCGAAATATCTTAAAGGGGGAGCCACAAAACTTTCCGCGGCAATATCAGAACAAAATTTTTTTTATTTTTGTACTGAATAATTAAACAAGGGGAAAATTAAAATGGCTGCAAATTTTGATATGATTAAACGCGTTTACGATAATTTTGAAAATAAAGTTGATAAAGCGCGGAAGGTTGTCGGCAGACCTTTGACTTATGCCGAGAAAGTGCTCTATGCGCATCTGGCAGAAGAACCGACTCGTGAATTTGTTCGAGGCAAAGACTTCGTCGATTTTTATCCCGACAGAGTGGCAATGCAGGATGCGACGGCTCAGATGGCTATGCTTCAGTTTATGCATGCCGGCAGAAAGACGTCCGCCGTTCCGGCTACGGCGCATGCCGATCACCTGATCGTAGCGCAGAACGGTTCGAAAGAAGACCTGGAAAAGGCAATCGAAGAAAACCGCGAAGTCTACGATTTTCTGGAGAGCGTATGTAAAAAATACGGCGTAGGTTTCTGGAAACCCGGCGCGGGAATTATTCATCAGGTAATACTTGAAAATTATGCGTTTCCCGGCGGAATGATGATCGGCTCGGATTCGCATACTCCGAATGCAGGCGGTCTCGGTATGATTGCCATTGGCGTCGGAGGAGCCGACGTAGTCGACGTTATGGCGGGTATGCCGTGGGAATTGAAGTGGCCCAAATTAATCGGCGTTAAATTGACCGGCAAACTCTCGGGATGGACCGCGCCGAAAGACGTTATTCTTAAATTAGCCGGTCTGCTGACCGTTAAAGGAGGCACGGGAGCTATTATCGAATATTTCGGCGAAGGCGCCGATTCGATTTCTTGCACCGGAAAAGCGACCATCTGCAATATGGGAGCGGAAGTGGGAGCCACAACGTCGGTCTTCCCGTTCGACGTAAAAATGGCTAATTATCTGCGTAAAACCGACAGAGCCGACGTAGCCGAACTAGCCGAAAAACTGGCGCATCAGCTCAAAGCCGACGACGACGTTTATGCGAATCCGAAAAAATATTTCGACCAATTGATCGAAATCAATCTTAACGAACTCGAACCTCATATCAACGGACCTTTTACTCCCGACCTGGCTCATCCGCTATCCAAAATGAAAGAAGCCGTCAAGGAAAACGATTATCCCGACAATATAAGCGTGGCGCTTATCGGAAGCTGTACTAATTCCAGTTACGAGGATATCGACAGAGCCGCTAACATTGCAAAACAGGCGCTGGCAAAGGGATTGAAGGCTAAATCCCAGTTTACAATTACTCCCGGTTCCGAGCAGGTGCGCGCCACAATCGAGCGCGACGGTCAGCTTCAGGTATTAACCGAACTCGGCGGTAAAGTGCTCGCCAATGCGTGCGGCCCTTGTATCGGAATGTGGAAGAGAATGGACATCAAAACAGGTGAAAGGAATACGATTATTAATTCATTCAACCGCAATTTTGCCAAAAGAAACGACAATAATCCCGAAACGCTTTCGTTTGTAGCAAGTCCAGAAATAGTAACCGCTCTGGCAATCGCAGGAAGATTGTCGTTTAATCCGGAGACCGACACTCTCAAAAACGAAAAAGGGGAAGAAGTAAAACTCGATCCTCCTTACGGCGACGAACTGCCTTTGAAAGGATTCGTTAAAGATAACAAAGGTTATCTTGAACCGACGCCCGACGGTTTCAATACGGAAGTGAAAATAGATCCGAACAGCGAGCGACTCCAGTTTCTCGAAAGATTCGAGCCGTGGGACGGAAATGATTTTGTCGATTTGCCTCTTCTATTGAAAGCTAAAGGCAAATGCACTACCGACCATATTTCGCCGGCGGGTCAATGGCTCAGATACCGCGGTCATCTCGACAATATATCGAAGAATATGTTTCTCGGCGCAGTCAATGCATTTACGGGTAAAACAGGCGAAGCCAAAAATCTCTTTACCGGCGAATACAAACCCGTTCACGAAGTGGCTCGCGAATACAAAGCCAAAAGACTCGGCTGGGTTGTGGTTGGCGACGAGAACTACGGCGAAGGCTCTTCGCGCGAACATGCGGCTATGGAACCGCGCTACCTCGGCGGCAAAGCGATTATTGCCAAAAGCTTTGCGCGAATTCACGAAACGAATTTGAAAAAACAGGGAATGCTGCCGCTTACTTTTGCAGACCCTTCCGACTACGATAAAATCCGGGAAGACGACAGAATAAGCATAGTCGGATTAAAAGAGCTGTCTCCCGAAAAACCGGTTAAGATGATTGTAAAACATAAAGACGGTTCGCAGGATGAAATTATGCTGAATCATTCATTGAGCGCGGGTCAAATCGAATGGTTCAAAGCCGGCAGCGCGTTAAACCTTATTGCCGAAAAGAATAAATAATCGGTCTGTTAAGAAGAAAATCAAAAAGCCGGAGAGAAGATTTTCTCCGGCTTTTTAATCTATTTCATTAACGTCATTTTACCGACTGCAGAATATTTTCCTGCGGTTAGTTTGTAAACATATGTGCCGCTCGGCAAATTACTTCCGTTAAATTCAACTTCATATTCTCCGGACGGTTTAACTTCGTTTACCAATTCTTTTATTTCTCTGCCAAGCACATCATATACTTTCAGTGTAACAAAGCTCGCTTCCGGTAAACTAAATCTGATTTTCGTAGCGGGGTTAAACGGATTGGGGTAATTCTGAAAGAGAACAAAACCGGATGGTATCGGAGTAGACTCGTCTTTTACATCAACAGTGCCATAAGTTACTCCGTTTATTCTGCAGCCTCTCAATAAAAGAGGTTGTAATACATAATTTTCTCTTGATATACGTCCAAATCCGTAAGCTAATTTTTCTACATCAAGAAAAGTTGTATCTATAAGAGAATCCGGTCTTATCCATAGTTGAAAATGTTGAATCTCCTTTATTAATGTGCGTTTCCCAAATACATACCCCTCATAAATGCCGCTTACCATCGATTCTTCCCACTTGCTGGAATCTTCAACTATAACAACCCACCGCTCACCTACCTGTGCATTTAATTTATATACATGCCGGTTATCAAATTGAGGCTCGTAAAAAACATTATAATTCCTGTCTATTCTATAATCAGCGCCATAATACAAAGGCGGATCATAAAAGAATATAAACCTGCTGCTGTCTTTCGGGTCTATCGAATCGCGCAGTACTGTATAATGAAGGTCTCCTCCCGCCCTCGTATATTCCCAATGGTCGCCTAAATTAGCCGGAAAAAATTGATACGGGTCATCATACTGAGCTAAAATAATTGATGTTAAGAATACAAAGAAAATTGTTAAATAAATTGATTTCATTTTATTAAAACCATTGATTTTGTAATTATTGTAGAGCCAGATATTAATGAGTAGTAATAAACTCCGCTTGGCAGATTCCTTGCATAAAAGATTACTTGATAATGTCCAGCTTGTTTATGTTCATTAACAAGCGTCTCTATTTCTTTACCGAGAGAATCGAATATTTTTATAGTAACTTTTCCGCTTTTAGGCAAATAATATTCTATTGTAGTAGATGGGTTAAACGGATTGGGATAGTTTTGTAATAACTGAAAATTTTTTGGTATAAAATTCTTATTTCTTTCTACTGAAGTTAATATATTCATTATGTAACATTTCCTAGAAGGCCAACGCGCTAGTAATCCAGAAATTATATCCCACTCCTCGCCTCCAATTAATGCTATATTTCCGTCTTGCATTTGTATCGAATTATCAGTTTCACTCACATAGTTAATATTTTTTAATGGGAAAATTCCCTTTGTTAAGGGAACAAGATTTTCTGGATCGTATAATTCCCAGGTATCTTCTTCTGTTCCCTGCAATTGAGCGCCTCCAAATATTAACAATTTATCAAGATGTTGTAAATAATAAATTTTATGGTCGGCTCTAAAATCTAACATATTATGTGCATAAGACCACTTTTCAGCGTTAACGTCGAAGATCTCCACACTTTTTTTCCATGGAAATGTTCCACCAATTGAATCTCCGCCGGATGTAAATATATTTCCATTAGGTAATAAAATTGAAGCTAAAGCGGTTCTTGCTTCATTCATAGGAGTAGTATATTTCCATTCATTCTTTGTTACATTATAAATTTCACATTCTTTTAAGGCGCTCTTCTTTGATCCACCTGCTATCAAAACATTTCCATCATTAAGTAAAACTGCTGTATGTCTCCATCGAGGAATATTTAATGAGTCTGCAATTTCCCATTTCCCGGTATTCGGGTCATAAATTTCACAATTATTTAAATAAACCATTTCTTTATAATCATCAGTTAATCTAAATCCTCCCGCAATAAGCACTCTTCCGTCATTAAGTTCTGTTACCGTGTAACCGGTTGCTCTTAATGTAGGGATAGAGTCGGTCATCGTCCAGGTTTCGGTTTCCGGGTCAAATAATTCGCAGCTTCTCTCTTTATAACCTCCTATAGCCATAACTTTACCCGTTTTTAATGGCAATAGCTTATGCAAGGAACGGGGAACGTTCATAGGGTTAGTATAACGCCATTTACCCGTATTGAAATCGTAAATTTCTGCGCTCCGTTTGTCCGGCTTTCCCTGCTCTCCCCCGGAACCTCCGCTGACTAAAATATTTCCATCTGGCAAGACGGCTATAGCATGTTGAAATCTGGCTTCGTTCATCGAGTCAATTTGGATCCAGTTTACCTCGCCAATTTTATCAAATTTTTTTTGTGGAAATATTATTGTCGATAATGCAATATTAATAGCTATAATTAAATAATAATTTTTTCCCTTCATAATTGTCCTCTAAAAATTTAGGTAAGTAGCAAAAAATATTACATTATATAATTTTCATGATGCCCTCCCTCCAAATTGTTTTGATTATTCTTGTATTATATAATCTATGAATAATCAATTTTAACAATAAAATTCAATATGTTATTGTTAATTTGCAGGATATTTGTGATTATACGAATTCCGAAGCAGACATTTTGAATAACCCTCATAATATAAAACTATAATTATTGTAATGCTAAAATAATAAACGGGGGGTATGTCAAGAAAAAAAGTTTTTAATTTCGTATCTCTTCAAGCGGCATTGTACTTCTTAGTAGCGCTTATTCCAGGGCAAAAATTGCAAATAATTTTGCTAATAATTTATAGAGTAAAGTTGAAAAGCTCGAACTGAAGTTAATAATCATAAGTACTGTTTATTATTCGCGGTGCACGATTGTTGCGCTTGCCTGTTTTGAAGCGAGCAGAGTTATCTGCGCAATGTTAACGTGCGGAGGACGGGAAGCGCAGAATATTACGGCGTCTGCAACGTCGTCCCCCGTAAGCGGTTCTATTCCTTTGTAAACGTTTTTTGCCTTTTCCTCGTCGCCGTCGAATCGCACCCGGCTGAAATTGGTTTCAACCAATCCCGGATCTATTGTGCTTACGCGTATGTTTTTGTCGATCGTATCAATTCTTAATGATTTCGTAATCGCGTCGACGGCGTGTTTCGTAGCGCAATAAACCGCTCCTTTCGGATAAGCTTCGTGTCCGGCAATCGAGCCGATGTTTATTATATGTCCGCTTTGTCTTTCTATCATTCCTTTCAGGACTTCATGCGTTACGTAGAGGAGACCTTTAACGTTTGTGTCGATCATAATATCCCAGTTGTCGGGATCGTCCTCGTAGAATTTATTCAAGCCTTTGGCGAGTCCGGCGTTGTTAATTAAAATGTCGATTTTTTGCCATTCTTCCGGAAGTCTTTCAACAAAATTTTTCACCTCGTTTCTGTTACGAACGTCGAGTTTGCCGGCGTATACTTTAACTCCGTATTTTTGTTCTATGTCGCCGGCAATCTTTTCGATTAATTCCTGTCTGCGCGCCGAAATGATTAAATTCGAACCTTCGCGTGCGAACGCGTAGGCGCACGATTTCCCGATGCCGGATGTAGCGCCGGTAATGAATACTATTTTGTTCTTCAGGGACATAAGCTCCTCGTTTAATATTATTGTAGCAAAATTAACAAATATTATTTTCGAAGGCATATTTAAAAATCAGGATACTATATCCCGATTTTATTATTTTTAGATTAAAAATTCCCGGCGATTCGCACAATGAACGAAAGGAAAACTGAAAAAGAGCCTGTATCGGAAAAAATAATATGTTTCCATTGCGGCGACGAATGCGTTGACGATTCGATTGCTGTAGGCGATAAATATTTCTGCTGCAACGGATGTAAAACCGTCTATGAAATTCTTAATTCGGCAAATTTGTGCGACTATTATAATATAGAGCCCGGCGCCGGAATAAAAAAGAAAACCAATTCTTACAGAAACTACGAATTTCTCGACGACCCGGAGTTGAAAGAAAAGTTAATCGACTTCAGCGACGGAAAGATTACAACGGTTTCGTTTCATATTCCTCAAATCCATTGCAGTTCGTGCATTTGGGCGCTCGAAAATCTGAATAAACTCGATCCGGGCGTGCTTGCTTCCCGCGTAAATTTCCCGAAGAAAAAATTGTTCGTCAAATATTCGGAAGAAAAAACCTCTCTCAGGAAAATTGTAGAGCTGCTCGACGCAATCAATTACGAACCGCTTCTGACGTTCGAAGGCAAAGAAGAAGACAAACTCAAGGAAATCAACAGAAAACTCTATTTCAAAATCGGCATTGCCGGATTTTGTTTCGGTAACATTATGATGCTCAGTTTTCCCGAGTATCTTTCGCTCGGCGTCAATTCCGACCCCGAAATCAAAACCGTATTTTCGTATCTGAATCTTCTGCTGGCTTTGCCGGTATTGTTTTACAGCGCTTCGGACTATTTTAAGTCTGCCTTCAAAGGTCTCAAAAATAAAATTGTTAACATCGACGTGCCGATTGCGCTCGGAATTATCGTTCTCTTTTTAAGGAGTCTTTATGAGATAACAACTTCGACCGGCGCGGGTTATCTCGATTCGCTGGCGGGGCTTGTTTTCTTCCTTTTGATAGGCAAGGTATTTCAGAATAAAATTTACCATTCGCTCAGCTTCGAGAGAAACTACAAATCGTACTTCCCGATTTCCGTTACAATCAGAAAAGATAGCGGCGAAACAGCTATTCCTCTCGAAAAACTAAAAGTGGGCGACAGGATGATAATTCGCAACGGCGAAATTGCGCCCGCCGATTCGATTCTGATCAAAGGCGAAGCGTTTATCGACTACAGTTTTGTCACCGGCGAATCCGACCCGGTTAAACTCAAAAACGGAGACGTTATTTATGCAGGCGGAAGGCAGCAGGGCGGCACTATCGAAGCCGAATCGATAAAAGAAGTGTCTCAAAGCTACCTGACCCGGTTGTGGAACGATGCCTCTTTCCGGAAAGAAGAGGAAAGCCTTACAGAATCACTGGTCGATTTTGTAAGCAAATATTTTACGGCAATTGTGATTTCGATTGCAGTTGCAACGTTTTTCTATTGGTCTCCCGAAAGTTACTTGATTGCTTTCAACGCCTTCACCGCCGTGCTGATAGTCGCATGTCCCTGCGCTCTGGCTCTTTCCATTCCGTTTACATTCGGCAATACTCTCAGAATATTCGGCAGAAACAAATTCTATTTGAAGAGCGTTTCGGTTGTGGAAACTTTGTCTAAAATTACCGCTGTAGTGTTCGACAAAACAGGAACGATTACCGACAATAAATATCCCGAGGTGAAATTTATTCCTTCCGGTCAAATTGATCGGACTGAATTAATGCCAGCAATAAAATCGCTTGTAATAAATTCTTCGCACCCGTTGAGCAGAACCATTGCCGGTTATTTATCCGAATTTAAAGCGCAAAATATTTCGGATTTTCGCGAATATCCCGGCAAAGGTCTGCAAGCCAGATTCAACGGTAAGTTATTTAAAATCGGGTCGCCGGAATTTACCGGTTACGATGCTTTTTTAACGAGCGATTCGTCCTCAAACGTTACTGTAACGTCCGACGGAAAAGCTCTCGGTTATTTCAGAATAAAAACTAAATACAGAAATAAACTCGATGAAGTTATATCGCGGCTCAAATCCAAATATAAGCTATATCTTTTAACGGGCGATACCGAAAAGGAAAAAGCGAATCTCGAAAAATATTTCGGAAGCGGTAAAGTGCTTTTCCGGCAAAGTCCGTTCGACAAGCTCGAATTTATCAAAAAGCTAAAAGAGCGGGGGGAAGTAGTAATGATGATAGGCGACGGTTTGAACGACGCCGGAGCGCTTCAAAAGAGCGACGCAGGAGTGTCGATCTCCGACAACATCAACAATTTCACTCCCGCATGCGACGCCATTCTCGACGCGGATTCTTTCGGCTCGCTCCATAAATTTCTCGAATATTCCGTTGTAAGCAGATATATTGTTTATGCGAGTTTTGCAATATCCTTTGTTTATAATGTCGTCGGTTTATATTTTGCAACGAGCGGTAAACTCGAACCTGTAATCGCCGCCATACTGATGCCGCTGAGCTCGATTACAATTGTTTTGTTTACTACGGTTGCAACAACTATTTTTGCAAAAATTAAAGGATTGCTGTAATGTCGGTTATTATTGTCCTCGTGATTGCCAGCCTGCTTGTGGCGGGCGGATTCCTGATAGCCTACCTGTGGGCTGTCAGGTCGGGGCAGTACGACGATACTCAAACGCCGGCTTTCAGAATTCTGTTCGAAGACAAAAAAGCCAACAGTACCGAATCAAAAAAACAGGAGCAATAGATGCAGATAGAAAAATTCAGTTACGATAATAATATAGTCAAGCAGTTTTCCATTGCCACCATTGTATGGGGTTTTGTGGGAATGCTTGTAGGGTTGATTATCGCAATTCAACTCTATTTTCCGGCTGCAAATTTGGGCATTCCGTACACTACATTCGGAAGAATTCGTCCTCTCCATACGAATGCCGTTATATTTGCTTTTGTGGGCAATATGATTTTTGCCGGAGTTTATTATTCGTTGCAGCGACTCTGTAAAGCGCGCATGTTCAGCGATTTTCTGAGCAAGTTTCACTTCTGGGGTTGGCAGTTGATTATAGTCGCCGCGGCAATAACTCTTCCGCTCGGTTTAACGACCAGCAAAGAATACGCGGAACTGGAATGGCCTATCGATATTATGATTGCAGTCGTATGGGTGGCGTTCGGAATTAACATGTTCGGTACGATTATTAAAAGACGCGAAGAACATATGTACGTGGCAATCTGGTTTTATATCGCTACTTTCGTAACGGTTACAATTCTTCATATAGTTAATTCGATCGAAATTCCGGTCTCGTTCTTGAAAAGTTATCCCGTTTACGCGGGCGTTCAGGACGCTCTGGTTCAATGGTGGTACGGGCACAATGCCGTCGCATTCTTTCTAACGACTCCTTATCTGGGATTAATGTATTACTTTTTACCGAAAGCCGCAGAACGACCGGTCTATTCGTATAGGCTTTCGATTCTCCACTTCTGGGCGTTGATATTTATTTACATCTGGGCGGGACCCCATCATCTTTTGTATACGGCGTTACCGGACTGGGCTCAGTCGCTCGGCACGGTTTTCTCGATAATGTTGATTGCGCCTTCCTGGGGAGGAATGTTAAACGGTCTTCTTACGCTTCGCGGCGCATGGGATAAAGTCAGAGAAGACCCCGTTCTTAAATTTATGGTTGTTGCGGTTACCGCATACGGAATGGCTACGTTCGAAGGTCCGATGCTTTCGCTTAAAAACGTCAACGCAATTTCTCATTACACGGATTGGACAATCGCTCACGTGCACGTAGGCGCTCTCGGCTGGAACGGACTTCTGACTTTCGGTATACTCTATTGGTTGATACCGAAAATGTGGAATACAAAACTTTATTCCAGAAAACTCGCAAATTCACATTTCTGGATTGCCACGCTCGGCATTGTTTTCTATGTGGTGCCGATGTATTGGTCGGGTATAACCCAGTCGTTGATGTGGAAGCAATTTACCGAGCTTGGTCTTCTGCAATATCCGAACTTTCTGGAAACAACTCTTCAAATTATTCCGATGCACGTAATAAGGTCGATAGGAGGGGCGCTCTATTTGAGCGGTATGTTCATGATGGTATATAATCTTGCCATGACCGCAAAACAGGGTAAATTCATTAAAGACGAAGAGGCGGAAGCCTATCCGCTCGTTAAATCGGAAGACAAATTGAAAAGAGGAATGATACACCGTTACCTCGAAAAAAGACCGGTTAAATTTGCCCTCCTCTCGACCGTCGTAATTTTGATTGGAGGACTTGTTGAAGCTATACCCACGTTCATCGTTGAATCGAATATACCTACAATCTCGAGCGTTAAGCCGTATTCTCCTTTGGAATTGCACGGCAGAGATATCTATATACGCGAGGGATGCAACGCCTGCCATTCTCAAATGGTGCGTCCATTCAGGTCGGAGACCGAACGATACGGCGAATATTCCAAAGCCGGCGAATTTGTTTACGATCACCCCTTCCTGTGGGGGTCGAAACGAACCGGTCCGGATTTACACCGAGTGGGAGGAAAATATTCCAATTTGTGGCATTATCTCCATATGGAAGATCCTGCTCAAATGTCGCCCGGCTCCATAATGCCTTCTTATAAATGGCTGCTTACGCGAAGAATTGATACTGCGGAAACTGCAGCTAAAATTTCCGCTCTCCGTTCAATCGGAACGCCTTACGAAAAAGGCTACGAGAAATTTGCCAACGAAGATTTAATGAAACAGGCAAATACGATTGCGGACGATCTGCTTAACAATGGCATCCCTGTCGATCCGGATAACGAAATTATAGCATTGATAGCCTATCTGCAAAGACTCGGCACGGATATAAAAGTAGAAAAGAAAGGTGAATAATGCTTTCCAATTATTTGAGTTCAATAGAAGGAGTGTCGATCTACCCGGTTATAAGTCTGCTGTTGTTTTTTACCGTGTTCGTAATTACTGTTGTCAGGACTTTGAAACTGGATAAGAATTTAATCGAAAGGATGAAAAATCTGCCTTTAAATAATTCACAAACGGAAAACAATTCAGAGAATGAAAATGGATAAAATAAAATCGATTTTGGCGGTTATCCTGCTGTCGCCTTTAAGTTCGGTATTTGCCGCAGGCAACGAGGAAATTCTCGACAGCGTGATGAAAACAATGATAGTAATCACGCTATTGATGATTGCTTTTGTCCTCTGGCTTGCATTTGTCTATTCTGAAAAGAACGATTCTGAAGGTAAACTCTTCCTGGAACCGTTTCGCAGACTTATCGCTTTCCTCGACAGGTCGGCTCCGCTCGATAAAGAACAGGAGATGCTGCTCGACCATAATTACGACGGTATAAGAGAACTCGACAATCGTGTGCCGCCGTGGTTTCAGATCCTGTTCTACGGTACGATTATCTGGGCGGCGGGATATTTAATAAACTATCACGTAATCGGAGACGGGCAGGTGCAGCTGAACGAATACAAATATGAAATCGAACAGGCAAATTTGCAGCGTGAAATTTTGATTAAATCCGGCGCGTTTATAAACGAGGAAACGGTTTCATTTGTGGACGACGCCGCTGCTCTTTCCGAAGGGAAAGAAATCTTCGTTAAGAACTGCGCAAGCTGCCACGGTCAAAACGGCGAAGGATTAATCGGTCCGAATCTAACCGATGATTACTGGATTCACGGAGGCGGAATTAAAAATATTTTCAAAGTCATCAAATACGGCGTTCCGCAGAAGGGAATGATCAGCTGGGAATCGCAGATCGAACCTAAAAAGATCCAGGCGGTAGCGAGTTATATTATTACGTTACACGGTACGAATCCTCCGAATCCCAAAGCTCCGGAAGGAGAATTATGGAATGAAAATAAACCGGAAGGAAATAAAGGCGCATGAACAAAACTGCGGAAGATGTAAGCAGGGAAACTTTTAGGGATTCGATATCCACGGTTACCAAAGAAGGCAAAAGACGCTGGATTTATCCGAAAAAACCTTCGGGTAAATTTTACCGGGCAAGGACTATTGTAAGCGTTTTTTTGCTGCTGTTTCTTGTGGCTTCCCCGTTTATAAAAGTTGCCGGTCGCCCTTTTATTTTGTTTAATGTGCTGGAGCGTAAATTCGTCGTGTTCGGTATCTATTTCGGTCCGCAGGACATCTACTTTTTTGCGCTTGCAATGATTGCCTTTATTGTATCGATTTTCCTCTTCACCGTGGTTTACGGCAGACTTTTTTGCGGCTGGATTTGTCCTCAAACCGTTTTTATGGAAATGGTATTCAGAAAAATCGAGTACTGGCTGGAAGGCGACGCTAAGGAACAGCGCAAACTAAATCAACTGCCGATGAATCCGCGTAAGTTCAGAATTAAAGCCGCAAAACATATTATATTTTTTGCAATCTCTTTCGCAATAGCGAATATTTTTCTGGCTTACATAATCGGTTCTGATAATTTACTCAAATATATAACTCATTCGCCGGCGCTTCATGCCGGAACTTTTATAGCCGTGTTAATTTTCTCGGGCGTATTTTATTTCGTCTTTTCATATTTCAGAGAACAAGCCTGCGTGCTGGTTTGTCCATACGGCAGACTCCAGGGCGTAATGTTAGACGAAAACTCAATTGTAATTCATTACGATTATAGGAGAGGGGAACCGAGAGGAAAACTGCGGCGCGGCGAAGAAAGAAACGCCGGAGATTGTATCGATTGCAATCAATGCGTGGAAGTTTGTCCGACAGGCATCGACATAAGGAACGGCACTCAACTCGAGTGCGTAAATTGCACGGCATGCATCGACGCCTGCGATTACGTTATGGATCGAATCGGCAAACCGAAGGGGCTTATTAGGTATGCTTCCAAAAATGAAATCGAAACCGGGAGAAGACCTATTATGACGCCCAAAGCCGTGGGATATACCGTCGTACTTTTCTTACTGCTCTTTCTTATTTCCTTTCTTTTGATTAACAGGGCTGAGCTCGACGTTAATATACTCAGAACGCCCGGATTGCTTTCCCAGGATCAACCGGGGAATAGAATCAGCAATCTTTACGACATTAAAATTGTGAATAAAACTTCGAAAGAAATTATTCCCAAAATAGAAGTCGATAATATAAATGCGGAAATTAAAATTATCGGCGAGAATCTGAAAGTAAAACCGCAGAGCATAGCCGAAGCTAAGTTTTTTATAATTCTTCCCAAATCGGAAATAAAAACAATTAAAACTCCTTTGACCGTAAATGTTTATGCGAACGACAAAGTTATCAAGAAAATCAACACTTCCTTTTTAGCAAGAACGGAGAAAAAATGAAACTATCCTGGGGTACTATTATCGTAATTGTCTATACCGTTTTCGTCATTGGGACTTTGACAATGGTTTATATATTCATGAATCAGGACGTAAGTCTTGTTACGGAAAATTATTACGCCGAAGAAATCAAGTATCAAAATCAAATCGAAAAAAAGAAAAACAGCGAGTCGCTGGATAAAAATATTTCAGTTATAATGAACGAAGGTTATGTCGATATTGTATTTCCGGAGATTACTCAGCCCGAGAAAATTAAAGGAGAAATAGAATTCTACAGACCTTCGGACCAAGAGCGCGATTTTATTGCGGATATTCAACTCGATTCGACTTACACTTTCAGAGTCCCTTTCAATAAACTTAAACGGGGTTACTGGAAAATTAAAATCGACTGGTCGGACGGTATTAAAGAATATTATTATGAAAAAAACTTAATGATAAGCTGATGGAAATCTGGACGGGTTTGTTAATCGGGCTTTTCGGAAGTTTGCACTGCGTCGGGATGTGCGGACCGATTGTAATGGCAATTCCGATCGTGGGAGAAACGTGGATTAAGATATTTACGGGGCGCATCCTTTACAATGCGGGCAGAATTACGACTTACGCTTTAATGGGATTTTTGTTCGGCTTGTTCGGGAAACAATTGCGGCTCATAGGGCTTCAACAATACATTTCCCTCATTTCCGGCGGAGTTATCCTCGTTTATTTATTTCTGCCTTCTTCGTTGAAAAACAAAGTTGCGCACACAAAAGTTTATGCGGTGTTTTATGACAGACTGAAAATTTATTTCGGGAAATTAATGGCGCGGAAATCGGTAGTATCGCTCTACGTAATCGGAATACTTAACGGATTGCTGCCGTGCGGTTTTGTTTATGTTGGAATAGCGGGCGCTTTGACTATGAACACGCCTGCGGAAGGCGCAATATACATGGCTCTCTTTGGACTCGGCACTTTCCCTGTAATGTTTATTACTGCGACGCTCGGAAATTTCATTCATATTAAATTGAGAAAAAAATTAATCCCGGCCATGGCGTTTTTACTGGCGCTTCTCTTTATTTTGAGGGGCTTGAACCTCGGAATTCCTTTCTTGAGTCCCAAAATAGAGAAAGTGGTCCACAGTGAAATGCGTCACTGATTTAATTCGACTCTTTTCCTTTTTTTATTATCTTTACGCTAATCATTGAAACCGTATGGATAATCAGATCCTAAATAAAGCGCGCCGGTATGTTGAAGGACTTTTCGAGGCGCTTCGAAACAAAGATAACGTCTACCATAATATCGACCATACGCTCGAAGTTGTCGACAAGGTTAAGGAAATAGGCGCGGGCGAAGGTTTAAACGAGGAAGAACTCGAAATTGTTACGCTGGCGGCTTGGTTTCACGACACGGGTTATTGTATTCAATCGGAAGGACACGAGGAAGTAAGCGCAAATTATGCGCGCGGTTTTTTAAACGTAGAAAATTATACCCCCGACAAAATAAACGAAGTGGTTAAGTGCATTATGGCGACTCGCGTTCCTCAAAATCCGGCCACATTGCTCGAAAAAGTTATTTGCGACGCCGATCTGGCTCATATCGGCCGGGAGGATTTCGAAGTGCGCAATAACCTCTTCCGTCAGGAATACGAAATTTATTTCGGTAAAGAACTTTCGGAAAAAGAATGGCTCGAAAAAAGCATCGACTTCTTTTCAAAGCATCGCTTCTTTACGGAATATTCGAATCGAAAGTACGGCGCTCTGAAAGAGAAAAATATTGAACGATTGAAAAAACAACTCGCGCTTCTGGACAACGCTAAGGATAATACATGAAAAAATTATTCCTGATAAGACATGCCAAATCGAGTTGGGACAATCCGGGTTTAACCGATATGGAAAGGCCTCTCAATAAAAGAGGCGAAAGGGACGCTCCGTTTATGGCTCGATTAATTAAGGAAAAAGGAATAGAGCCCGACCTGATTATTTCGAGCCCCGCAAAGAGAGCCTTCGACACGGCTCTCGTCTTTGCATCCATATACGGCAAAAATGAAGAAGACATTATAGTAGAAGACAGAATATACGAAGCCGGAATGAGAGAATTGAGTTTGGTAGTTGAAGATATTGACGACCGCTTCGAATCGGTATTTCTGTTCGGGCATAATCCCGGATTGACAAATTTTGCGAATTTATTGGGCTCGGAATATTTAGATAATATGCCTACATGTTCGATTGTGGGAATAGGACTTAATGTCGATTCGTGGAAAAATATTGAACGCGGAAAAGGGAAAACGTTTTTGTTTGAATACCCTAAAAAATATTTTTAATAAATAGGGGTCATTCCGTACTTGCCGCAGGCATACATCATCAATATAGAGGCGATATCTGTAACGGCGCGTTTTTCCTCGTCAATAGGAACTACGAGGTCGTAAACTTCAGCCACGAATTTCATATTGCTTAAAATCTTTTTTAACTCGGAATATGTCGGTTCGCCGTGCCACATCGCCACGCGCTTTACCAGATGGTTCTGATTTCTTCGAAGAAATTCGTTGAATGTAATGATGTTATAGCTGAGTTTTGTCCTCGGCTTGCAGATGTTTATCAAATCGTTGGTGTATTGATCCCATTTGCGAGCGAGGTCCTCGTTTTTTTCGTACATCAATTGAATGGCTTTTCGCGGAGTAAACTTGGCGCGCGTATGAACTTTGAACTTCGGCGCTATGGCGTATCCGTCGTAGCTTACAATGCCTGCTTTCTTATCGGAATATTTCCAATTGCGTAAAAGTTGCGTTGCGCTTACAACGCTAACGACTTTGTCTAATTCGCTGTCGATTACGACGAACTTGCCTTTCGAATAGCTTACGACGGTATTCCAGTGTTCCCAATTATTGACGCTCAAAATGCAGGGATATCCTTTTTGCAGGTTTTTAATCAATAATTTCCGGGCGTCGCCGGGATTGCTCGACTGAAAATGTTTCATTCTGCAGTTAAAGCGGCGCGCCGCTCTCGCCAGGCCGAATTCATCTGTTCCCGCCCACCAGGTGCTTCCAGCAATTATTCCGATTTGATCTTCGTCTTTAAATACGCCGAGCATCACCAGCGCGTATTTCAACGCAAACGGTCCGCATTGATATTTGTTCGGTTGAGGATAAAAGCTCATCAAAGGCCTTTATAGTTCGGGTCAAAAATAATAAAAAGTTTAGTATGCTTTTTATTTTTTTTATACTTTATAAATAAAAAATTCTGTTTTATGAAAGTTCTTATCGTTTACAACGAATCAGACCCGGAAATTTACGAACAGGCGCCTGAAATTTCCGAAGAAGACCTCGACTTCAAACCCTACTTTGACCTTGAGAATTCAAATCCGATCGACGAATACGAAGCGATGGCAAAAGCATTGAGAAGAGCCGGTTACGACGCTTATACTCTTAACATAATGGACAACCTTCAACATTTTTTCGACAATATCGATAAAAACAAGCCGGACGTGGTTTTTAACCTGATGGAATTATACAAGGACGTAGCGATACAGGAGATGAACTTTGCAGGCTTGCTCGAACTTCTCGATATTCCGTATACGGGCGCTCCGCCGCTTGCGCTCGGAACGTGCCAGAGTAAAATCCTTACAAAAAGGATACTGAGTTCGATAGGTATACGGACGCCCAATTACCGTCTCGTTAAATCCTTGAATAAACCCTTCAGAATCAATTTGAATTATCCTCTTATAGTTAAGCCCGCGTTGGAAGACGCAAGTGTCGGCATCGAAGAGGAATCGATTGTTTATAATGTTGATGCGCTAAAAAAAAGAGTAAAATACGTGCTTGAATATTTTGCTCAGCCTGCGTTGGTGGAAGAATTTATTGTCGGCAGAGAGTTGAACGTGGCTGTCTTTGGGGATAAAGAGCCGGAAGTATTGCCGATTAGCGAAATCGACTTTTCGAAACTGCCCGACGACCTTCATCCGATTGTAAGTTATCAGGCAAAATGGGATCCGTATCACGTCGCCTATCATAAGACAATTCCTAAATGTCCCGCGCCTTTAAGCAATAAAATCCGAAAAGAAGCCGAAGAAATTGCGCTGAAAGCCGTTAAAGCAGTCGGCTGCCGGGATTATGCGCGCGTCGATATGCGATTGTCCGAAGACAAAAGATTGTACGTGCTGGAAGTTAATCCGAACCCCGATTTGCAACAGGACGCCGGATTTATGCGTTCTGCCAGAACGGCGGGCTATTCTTACAGCCGCGCGCTTAAAATGATAGTCGATTTTGCTTACATGCGTAAGCGCGGCTCTAACGGGAAGTAGACTTTTTACCGGATGAATTTCTGCGTTCTTCTATTAACATGTAAACTCTTTTTTTCTGACTATCGGTCATCGACTGCCAGTGCGCAATCTCGTCTAAAGTTCTGAAACATCCGGCGCAGTATCTGTTTTCCTCGTCCATTCTGCAAATGTTGTTGCACGGGGAATCCGTGTTTCTTTTATCCATGACATTAATAATGTTATGCGGCAATTTAAAGTTCCATGTCGTAAAAATTTCCGGGGTAAACTTGTATATAAAACTTTGCTGTATTATAGTTGCAGAAGTTAATCTAAAAAGGTTGTGAAAATGAAGGTGTTAAAATTCGGCGGCACTTCCGTTGGCGATTATAAAAATATTAAAAGCGTTACCGATATAATCGAATCGTATATAAAGAGAAAAGAAAAAATAATTGTTGTATGTTCCGCAATGTCGGGAGTTACCGACGCGCTTATCGAAACGGCAATGAAAGCAAGCGGTAAAGACGAAGGATACAGGGAAAGTTTTGTTAAAATTAAAGGCAAGCATCTTACCACGGCGAGCAGATTAATACCTGCCGACAAAAGAACTAAAACTAACGATTATCTTAAACAGAGATTTGCCGAACTCTACGAAATATTCAAGAGTCTTTATACAATCGGCGAACTTACTCCTAAAACGCTCGACGAAATTATGAGTTACGGCGAAAGGCTCTCCTGTTTTATTATTGCCGAAACTTTAAAATCCCGCAAGATTGAAGCAAGCTTTGTCGACGCCAGGGAATTAATTAAGACGGACGAACAATTCGGAAACGCAAAAGTTAATTTTGAAACAACAAACAGCCTGATAAAAGAACGCTTTAAAAAATCGAAAGAAGTTCCGATCGTAACCGGCTTCATAGCGTCGACTGTCGAAGGAATTACGACGACGCTTGGCAGAGGCGGCTCGGATTATACGGCTTCTATTATCGGAGCCGCGTTAGACGCAGATGAAATTGAAATATGGACGGACGTAAACGGCATAATGACGGCGGATCCGCGCAAGGTTCGAAACGCTTTCCCCTTAAGAGCCGTCACTTACGAAGAGGCTATGGAAATGTCGCACTTCGGCGCTAAAGTAATTTATTCTCCAACCATGCTTCCGGCTTTGCAAAAACAAATTAAAATACGCATCAAGAACACGTTCAATCCGTCTTTCAGAGGAACGCTGATACTGCCGCGCGAACCTCAGATACAATTCAATATGAAAGGAATTTCTTCGATCGACGATATACATCTGCTGCAGGTTGAAGGCAGCGGCTTGATTGGAATCGAAGGAATATCGTCGCGTATATTCGGCGCTCTCGCCTCGGCTAAAATTAACGTACTGATGATTACGCAGGGCTCCTCCGGTCATACGATTTGTATAGCCGTTATGCCGTCGGTAAGCAAACTGGCAAAAAAGGCGATCGAAAACGAACTTAAACTCGAGATTTATGAAAAGCAGTTGAAAAAAGTGGAAGTGATCGAAAATCTGTCCATGATTGCCGTTGTCGGCGAGGACCTTTTGAATACTCCGGGCGTTTCGGGCAAAGTCCTTTTTGCGCTCGGTAAAAACGGAATCAATACGATTGCCATAGCGCAGGGCTCGTCGCAGTTGAATCTTACAATGGTAATTAGGAAAGAGCAACTCAAAAAAGCTCTCAACGTACTGCACGAATCTCTCTTTATCTCGGAACAAAAAAATATAAATGTCTTTCTTGCGGGACCCGGCAACGTGGGTTCCAAATTTATCGATTTGATCGTAAAGCAACATGAAAACATAATAAACAATATGTCGATTAACTTGCGTTTCGTGGGGCTAGCCGACAGCAAAAAGATGCTCTTTGATGAGGAAGGAATCGATCTGTCGAACTGGAAAGAATTATTAAAAAAATCGGGTCAAAAATCGAACGTCAGAAAATTCATCGAAAGAATGAAAGAACTCAACCTTTCTAATTCAATTTTTATCGACGCGACCTCGGGCGATTTATTCGTGCCTTATTATAATGAAGTATTATCCTCCGCAATATCGATCGTAACTCCGAATAAAACTGCAAACTCGGCACCGTACAAAGAATATAAAAATCTTATTGAGACGGCGCATAAATACAATTCCGAATTCAGATATTCCACAACCGTGGGCGTCGGATTGCCTACTATAGACGTTATAAGAAATTTGATTGAAAGCGGCGACGAAATTATCGCTATCGAAGGCATGTTTTCGAGTACGATGAATTTTATTTTGAAAGAATTTATGAACGCCGGCATGAAGATGAGCGAAATAATATTAAACGCAATCAAAAGCGGCTTTACCGAACCGAATCCTCGGGTCGACTTTTCCGGAGAAGACGTGGCAAAGAAATTGTTGATATTAATCAGGGAAACAGGCAAAGAATACGAACTGAACGACATAGATATAAAACCGCTTTTGAAGCTGCCGCCGAAAGGAGCGCATTCTTTCATAGCGGAACACATTAAAAAGTACGATAGTCATTTTGACAAATTAAGAGACCGGGCAATAAAAGCGGGAAAAGAATTAATATATATGGCAAGGTACGACCGGGGCAAGAGCGCGGTAGGTCTTGAACTAATCGATAAGACGCATCCTTTTTACGGATTGAGTTCAAAAGAAAAGATTGTAGCGTTCAGAACGAGATTTCATTACGAGCATCCATTGATTATTAAAGGACACGGCGGAGGTCCGGCAGCAGCCGCCGCCGGAATTCTTTCCGACGTTTTGAAAATTTCCAAATACACCATAAAATAATTTTTTTCTTGACTGCAATCGAATAATAAATTATATTTGCACCCAATTAATTGTTCTTAACATTTGTTGTCTTATCAAGAAAGGTCGAGGGAACAGGCCCGATGACGCCTTGGCAACCATCCCGTCTTTAAGAGGGAAAGGTGCTAATTCCTGCCCCAACTTTAATGTTGCGGGGAAGATAAGAAAGAGTTTTTTAATCGAACCTCTTCCGGAATCTTCCCGAAGAGGTTTTTTTTTATCTAAAATCAGCAGGAGAACATATGAGCAAGAAATATCGTTATGAAACATTACAACTGCACGCAGGTCAGTCGCCCGACAAGGCTACCAATGCGCGTGCCGTTCCAATATATCAAACAACTTCTTATCTTTTCAACGATTCGGAACACGCCGCAAATCTTTTTGCTTTGAAAGAGTTCGGCAATATTTACACCCGTATAATGAATCCGACTACGGACGTTTTCGAACAAAGAATAGCCGCTCTCGAAAACGGCGTTGCGGCATTGGCAACTTCTTCCGGTCAGGCGGCTGAAACGCTAGCGATTACAAACCTGGCTCAAGCCGGCGATAATATCGTAACCACAAGCTTTTTATACGGAGGGACATACAATCTCTTCAAAGTTACATTGCCGCGTCTCGGGATTAATTTTAAGTTCGTAAATTCCGACGAGCCGGCAGAATTCGAAAAAGCAATCGACGAAAAGACAAAAGCGCTCTATATCGAAACCATCGGCAATCCGCGATTGAATGTCCCCGACATCAAAGCGCTTGCCGACCTGGCTCATTCTTATAACATTCCGTTGATTGTCGACAACACATTCGGAGCCGCCGGTTATCTTTCGACTCCGATTGACCACGGAGCGGATATTGTAGTAGCGTCGGCTACTAAATGGATTGGCGGGCACGGCACGTCGATAGGCGGAGTAATAGTCGATTCGGGCAGATTCGATTGGGGCAACGGAAAATTTCCCGTATTCACTGAACCTAGCCCCGGATATCACGGATTGAAATTCTGGGAAGTATTCGGCAAAGATTCTCCGTTCGGAAATATTGCGTTTATTATAAGGGCGCGAGTGGAAGGCTTGAGGGATTTCGGTCCGTGTCTCAGTCCTTTTAATTCATTCTTGCTGTTGCAGGGTCTGGAAACTCTTTCGTTAAGAATCGAACGCCACTCACAAAACGCATTTAAACTTGCTCAATGGCTCAGGAACGATTCCCGCGTTTCGTGGGTATGGTACCCGGGATTTGAAGACAGTCCTTATCACGAGAATGCAAAAAAATATCTTAATCATAATTTGTTCGGCTCTATGGTCGTCTTTGGAATTAAAGGCGGACTTGAAGCCGGTAAAAAATTCATCGACAGCGTCGAACTGTCGAGTTTGTTGGCAAATGTGGGCGACGCTAAAACTCTGGTTATACATCCGGCGTCGACTACGCATCAGCAGCTTTCCGAAGAAGAACAAAAGACTGCCGGCGTTACGGAGGATATGATCCGCGTTTCCGTCGGACTTGAACATATAGACGACATCATCGAGGATTTCGACCAGGCATTGTCGAAAGCCGTAAAATAAATTAAACTTTGAGGCTGCCGCTTTATTGACGGCAGCCGCGTTTTTTCAAACGGATTCTGATTATATGACTGCAAAAACAAAATACATTAAACTCTACGTCGACGAGCCCTTAAAGCTTCAGTCGGGCGCGCAGTTAAAAAATATCAACGTAGCGTATCAAACTTACGGCTCGCTCAATAAGTCGGGCGATAATGCAATCTGGATATACCACGCTTTGACAGGCAATTCCCATGCGGCGGGAATTATAACCGACGAGGAAGTTGAGAATTCCAAATCGTATGAATTCCTTTTTAAGTACAATAAAATGTTCCTCAGCAAAGCCGGTTGGTGGGATCCGCTAATAGGCCCCGGCAAGTTGTTCGATACAAATAAATATTTTGTAGTATGCAGTAATTTCCTGGGAAGCTGCTACGGTACAACGGGTCCGGCGGATATAAATCCCGAAACAAACAAAAAATACGGACTGAACTTTCCGAAAGTTACCGTAAGGGATATGGTAAAAGTTCAGAAGCGACTCGCCGATTATCTGGGAATAAAAAAAATAAAAGTGGCTACAGGCGGTTCGCTCGGCGGTATGCAAACTTTGGAACTGCCATTAATGTATCCAGGATTTGCCGACAGCATAGTTCCGATAGCCACTTCGGCGGGACATTCTGCATGGGCAATAGCTCTCAACGAAGTAGCGCGTAATTCAATTACAATCGATCCGTCGTGGAATAACGGTAATTATAAAGAACAGCCTTATGCGGGACTTTCGAACGCGCGTAAAATTGCAATGATAAGCTACCGATCGATGATTTCATTCGAAAAAAAATTCGGACGGAAGAAAGTCGATTCGACCGGCGATAAATTTCAAATACAAAGTTACCTCGACTATCAGGGGGAAAAGCTTGTAAAACGTTTCGACGCAAACGCATATTTATACATTACATGGGCAATGGATTCTCACGACGTAGGAGAAGGCAGGGGCGGCATTGAAAAAGCTCTTGCGTCAATCGATATACCGGCGCTCTGTATCGGAATAAACACGGACGCGCTTTATCCCGCCGAAGAACAAAAGCAAATTGCAGGTATGTTGCCGAATTCCGAATATGCAGAAATCAGTTCGATACACGGTCATGATTCGTTTTTGATAGAATTCGAACAACTCGAAAAAATCATCGGCGGCTTTTTATCAAAACATATTTGAAACGGATTATTTATTCAAAGTATTTCATCTAATTCTTATAATGTTTATAAAACCGTATGGAAACGCAAAAATCGGGCGTGCTGAAGGTCAGGTGTGCAGGAGTGCAGGCGTTCGGAGCGTTGAAGTGGGGTGTGCTGGCGTTCTTTGTTGTATAAATTTGAATGTCAAACAAATAACTCCAAAACCACGAACTTCCAAACAAAGAACTCAAAAACTAAGAACGTTGAACTCCCAAACCCTGAACCCCAATACGAAGTACCCTTTACTCCGCAGTTCCCGTTTCGAGTTCTTTGATTAATCGTTTGGTCTTAAATACGTATTTAAGAGATTCCATTAAACCCCATGAATCCGTAGCCACCGCTCTGTTGTTCGACTCGAGGAAAATGAAATCTCCCGCCAGGCTTTCCAGATTGCCGTCGTGCACCAGACCTACGACTTCCCTGTTAATATTGATAACGGAGCTTCCCGAATTACCGCCGACAATATCATTAGTGGACGCGAATCCTACGGGTATGGCAAGGTCCAGACTGTCGGGAATTGTGCGCCATCTTTCGTGCAGACCCCACGGATAATCTTTTCTTCCAAATGAGTTCCATCTGTCGTAAATGCCGAAGAATGTGGTTTTGGGAGGAGCTATTGTGCCGTTGTATTCATATCCTTTGATTCTGCCGTCGGTAATTCTTAGCGTGAGAGTCGCGTCGGGCGGTATGCGATCTCCGTAAACTTCATATGCGGCTCTGCCTAATTGACCGAGCAGTACTTCCAACGAAGTGTCGATTTCGTTTACCTTTCGTCTTAATGCAGAAAGCTTATCGCGCGTATTTATTATGAACGATATAAACGGATCGTTCGAAGAAAGAATTTCATCGGGCGTAAGGGAAACCAGTTTTTCGTATGCTGTTTTGTCTTTGAAAAACGTCGTCGACATTACATGCGCCAGAGCTTCGTCGCCCGGTTTACCTTTATAAATCTTGAGCGTTAACGGGTGGTTGTTTTCGAGAATGCCCGTTACATAATTGATGTGCGCTTTTACGAGTTTTCTCTGTAAAAGCGTATCGATATTTTGCGGATAAATTTTCCGGAGGATATCTTCCGGTTTTTCGTTCCTGTATTCAGGCAGTCTCTCTTCTTCGGGTAATTTCATCTGTTCGGCGTACGTAATAACTTTTTCCGCCATTTCGAAATAAACGGATTTGATAAAAGGATAAATTGTAAAAGCGGCAAGTTCGTCGGCGTATTTATATTGCTCGTTTGTAAGTTTTTCTATAGCATCCCAAACATGCCCGTATTTATTATTGAGTTCCGCATTATTTATAACGGCGCTTTTAAATTTCCTTTCGAAATCTTCTTTCTTTTTCATTATTAACGGATCTTTGAGAGCCAGGAGTCTGCCTGCGTACGATTTTCTCGCATTGCCCCAGCTCATAACGGCGTTAAGCAGCGAGGACTGTTCTTCGGGTCTCGTCCGGAAAAGGTCGTAATAAACTTTGTAAACTTCATTGAACATCGACAGATAGTAAGGATAAACTTTGTCGCGTAAAAACGTCAAACGCGAAACGGGCAATAAACGTCGGGTGCTGCCGGGTCTGCCTATTACAAAAACGGGTTCGTTTTCTCCGGCTCCTCTTTTACTGAAACGGAAAAAGTTTTTCGACTTTACCGGTTTGTCTTTTTCATAAGCTCTCAAAAACATAAAGTCGAGCTCGTAACGGGGATAAGTGAAATTATCCCAGTCCCAGCCGGTAGATGCAATCTGAAAATCGGGCGACATTACAAGACGTATGTCGTTATATCTTTTGTAAGCATAGAGCGAATATTTGCCGCCGTGATAGAGTTCGACTACTTTACAAAGCAGTCCAGTCTCTTCGGAGTATTTCTTTTCGAGTTCGGCGATTTTATTCTTTTTAATTTCGATTTTAATACTGTCGTTTGCGCCCTGATTCATCGCGCCGATAATTTCGTCGGTAACGTTATAAACAGCTGTCAATTGATCGACGAACAAGCCGTCGATTTTCAATTCGTCTTTCGGGGTTTCGGCATAATAACCGTCGCGTAAATAATCTTTTCCTTCGGGCGACAGCCGCGTCAGATATCCGCGCGCGCAATGATGGTTCGTCATTATCAATCCGTCTTCCGATACGAATGCGCCGGAGCAGCCGTTGCCAAACTGAAGCGCGGATTTCATTACGTCTTCAATCCATTCTCCGTCCGGTTTAAATCCGTATTCCGATTCGAAATAATCGACCGGGACCGCGTCGAACGTCCACATTTTACCCATCTCTTCGAGAGAGGATTCCACTTTGTTTAAATCGACCGGCTCGTAGATCGACTGCGGTTTTATTGAAACGGAAAGAATAAAAAACAAAACGAAGCTTAATTTTATCTTCATGACTTTACCCCGGAAGTATTTTTAAAATAAAACTGCCCGAAGTTTTTACGCTCCGGGCAGATAAATATAAATTATAATTCTTTATTAATCTACTATTTTGCCGGCTTTCAATTCGTCGGCTATTCTTTTGGCTTTATAGACTTTGTCGATTGAATGAACTATTGCTCTAACATCGACCGCAACGCATCTGTTGTTATGCGGCATATAAATGAAGTTGCCTACAATACTGTCCATATTGCCGTCGAAAGCTAGACCTACAACTTCTTTGTTTTTGTTAATGATGGCGCTGCCCGAATTGCCGCCTACTATGTCATTGGTCGAAATGAAATTCAAAGGAGTCGACATATCGAAATCGTCGGGCAAATGCGTCCATATTTCGTGCAGGCTCCACGGATATTCTTTGTTGAACGAGTACCATCTGTCGTACAATCCGTAAAACGTTGTAAAGAGAGGAGCTTTTGTGCCGTTATAATCGAAGCTTGCAAGTTTGCCGTCGCTTATTCTTAGCGTAAAATTTGCGTCGGGCGGAATCGATGTGCCGTAAATTTTGAAGATTACCTGCCCGAGCATATCGTCGTAAATTTCCGTCGTGTTGGAAATTTCTTCCGCTTTTTCTCTCAAGTCTTTCAGTTGTTCCTGGCTCTCTTTAATAAAGACGATTAACGGGTCGCCGGAATTGAGGATTGCATCGGCGCCTTCTTTGGCAAGCTCGATAACTTTATCTCTGTCGTCGATAATTGAGTTTTTCAACAAATATTCGGCGGCGTCTTTGCCTTTATTGTTTCCGAAAAGACTGCGGATGTAATTGTCGTCGTCGCCCAATTGCATTCTCATAAAATCAGCCCAAACGGCAAGTTTGGTATTCTCGATCAGATTATCCAATTCTTCCGGATAAAGACTTTGAATCGTAGAATCAAGTTTGTCGCCTTTATAATCGGGCAGTCTTTCTTCTTCCGGCTTTTGAAGCTCGTTGGCAAAATCAACGAGTTTTTGCGCTATCGAAAAATATTGAGGCGTAAAACGGCGGTTTATCGTATAAGCCATAATTTTCGGGCCGTATTGACGCAATTCTGTTTGAGTCTTTTCGATGTTTTCCCAGATAGTTCCGTATTTTTCTTTCAGTTCGGGATTGTTCCATACAGCTTCCTGAAGTTTTCTCTGGAAGTCCTTTTTGCGTGCCATCAAATAGGGATCGGAAAGACCTTTGTAAATTGAAGTAATGACTTTTTGAGCGTTGCCTATGTTAACGCGGATATCTTCGAATTCTTCGGCTCTTTCGGGCGCGACGGTTTTCAGTTTTTCGAGTTCATTGTAGTAAGTGTCGTAAACGAAAGCGTATCCTCTGTAAACTACGTCGCGGATATATTCGAGCTGGGCTACCGTTTTGAGGCGCTGCGTGGAACCCGGATTGCCGACGGTAAAGATCGGTTCGTTCGGATCGATGCCGTTTAGAGTGAATTTGAAGAAATGCTCCGGTTGAACGGGCTTGCCGTTTTCGTAAGCGCGGTAGAGCGTAAAGTCGAGATTGTAACGGGGATATGTAAAATTATCGAAGTCGCCCCCGAAATATGCAATTTGCATTTCGGGCGCGAAAACCAGTCGAATGTCGTCATAGCGTTTGTAACCGTAGAGAGAAAATTTGGCGCCGTTGAAAAGCGATACCACCTGAGCTCTCAAACCGGTTTCCTTTTCGAGGTTTTCAGTCAGTTCTTTGATTTTTTCTTCTTTGTTCTTTGCTTTTTCATCGGCGGTTTCGCCTGTTTCCGCAGCGGCTTGAACTTCTTCGGTAACGTCTTTAATGAAAACCAACTGATCGGCGTAGTAATTCGGAATTCTAATTTCGTCTTCCAGGGTTTCCGCAAAAAAGCCGTCGGCAATTAAATCTTTTTCTTTAGTCGACAATTCTTCCAGTACCCGGCGTGCGCAGTGATGATTTGTCATGATTAAACCGTCGGCTGACACGAACGACGCCGTACAGCCGGGCAGTCTCAGCGCCGAAAGTCGTACGTCTTCAAACCACTCTTCGTTTGTTTCGAGTCCGTAGGCTTCTTTGAAATGTTCCACGGGAGGATAGTCGAACGACCACATTTTACCAGTGTCGAATTTCTGTGACTTTACTGTGTCGAGGTCGATTTGCGCGTTAATATTGAAAGCAAATGCGGTAAATGTAATTAGTAAAAATATTCGATTGATAAATTTTTTCATCGGTTCACCCAAATTTATTATTGCTGTTATCAAAAAATAAGACAGTTAATATTTATAACCAAAGATGAAATGATAAAGTTTGGAATTGAGTTAGGGAATAGGGGTTAGGGATCGGGGATTAGGGGTTAGGGAGTTCAACGTTCGTCGTTTGGGAGTTCAAGGTTAGGTGTGTGCTTAGGGATTAGGGATCAGGGGTTAGGGATTAGTAATTCTTGGTTGATGTATAATATTCGATTGTTTCTGGCGTTTAAGATGAACCTGTTTTTTAACGAAGAACTTAGAACGCCAGCACTCCCGCACACCCGAACAACGAACCTGCCTACCGGCAGGCAGGCGCCAGAACTCCCGTACGCTCCCGTCTTTGCGAGGAGTGAGCTTTATGCGAGCGACGAAGCAAACTCACATGAATGTGTGAGATTACTTCGTCCCGCTAAAGCGGGTCTCGTAATGACATTACGGACATAAGTAAGTCTTTGCGAACGAGCGGAGCGAGTGAAGCAAACTCAAATTAAACAGTTGAGCGCCAAGGTCGCAAAGGACACAGTTTTTCTGAGTTCGCCAAAACTAATGAAGATAATATGACGCACTGTCTTTCTGAGCCCCGTTTTAACGGGCAAAGAATCTCTGAATACGATATGCATGCTGATAAAAAAGAACTGACAGATTTTTCGTCATCCCGCCAAAAGCGTGATTCACTCTGAGCAGCTACTTTCATCATAATGACAAATATCGGGAAACAATCTTTGCCAACAAGCGTTCCCTACGATGCACATTATGAACAATTATCTCGTCTTTGCGTGGATAGGGCAAAGCAAACTCTTCTGAATGAATCTGGTCGTATAGGATAAGTTTGCAGGTTTCGTTCGAGCGGTTAAATAAAAATATCCTTCGAAAAAGAGGGGGAAAGATTGCGCTCTTCCTTTGCGTCGCCGCACAAGCTGCATTTTTTGACGTAGAAAATAACAGGCTCTTCGTCTTCGTAAACGGGAATAAAATTTACTATCGAATAACAATGTCTGCACTGGATTATATGATGCGTAACGGTTTTACTGTTGCAGGCGGGACACATAAATCCAAGCGCTTCGGCTTCTTCGATTGATCCTGCCGGGAAAACGCTGCCGCAGCCCGAATTGTTGCATACAATTAATAATTTCAATATGTCTTATCCGGAAATTTTAATCGCTCCATCAAATATATTCCAAATAAAATATTACATCTATGCCAAAATTTATCACGGCATAAAATCGGTAGAAAAAGCGAACGATTATGTAATTTCTTGTTCCATTTCCTTCCGGCTTTTTATAATTTAAAAGCGGTGAAATTACAAAATGGAGTCGTCATGAAAAGTGTTGCAAGAACATTATTAATATTGGCAATAACGGCGCTTGCGGTTACGGCGCAAAAGAGAGCAATGACCGCGGAAGATTTATGGGCGATGAAACGAATCGGAAGTTTCGACCTTTCGCCCGACGGTTCGCTGATTGCATTCGACGTTACGACCTACGACATCAATCAAAACAAAGGCAATACGGATATTTATCTTGTTAATTCCGACGGCACAAATTTGCGTCCGTTAAAAGCTACGCCGGAAAACGAGAGCGCTCCGAAGTTCTCGCCCGACGGCAAATCGATAGCTTACGAATATAAAGGTCAGATATGGTTGTGCGATTTAAACGGCGGAAACGACAGGCAATTGACAGACATTTATACCGGCGCTTCGGGTATGGTCTGGTCGAAAGACGGAAAGAAAATTTTGTTTGTTTCGGAAGTCTATCCCGATTGTCCCGACCAGAACTGCAACGAACAAAGAGATCAACAAAAAGAGGAAAGCAAAGTAAAAGCCAGGATGATTACCGAATTGATGTTCCGTTCATGGAATCGCTGGCGGGGCGAAAAAAGGAGCCACCTCTTTTTGTACGACCTCGACAAAAACGAATATTATGACTTGATACAGGGCAGCAAATCCGACGTGCCGCCCGTCGATCTTGGAAGCGTTCAGGATTATACGTTTTCGCCCGACGGCAAAGAAGTCGCATTTGTAATGAATACGGATAAAATGCCGGCAATCAGCACGAACAACGACGTTTTTGTAATCAATCTCGAAGACGTGAAAAAAGGAACTCCGGCGCCGTATAAAAAAATATCCGTCAGTCAGGGAAACGATAATCAACCGGTCTATTCGCCGGACGGAAAATTTATCGCTTTCAGATCGATGAAACGCGCAGGTTTCGAAGCCGACAAACAAAACATAATGATTTATAACAGAGCCTCGGGTTCGTTGACCAATATTACCGAAAAGATCGATCTTTCAGCGGGACAGATTGTCTGGTCGCCCGACGGAAAATATATCTATTTCGACGCCGCCAACGAAATTTACAATTCTGTTTATCGTGTTAACGTTTCGAACGGAAATCTTTTGATGTTCGTAAAAGACGGCGTTAACAATTCGATGATAATTTCGAAAGACGGAGAAGAAATTTTCTTCAAACGCCAGAAAACCACAATGCCCTACGAAATATTCGCGCTTAAAACCAACGGCGGCGGCATAAGAAAAATAACCGATATCAACGGCGAATTGCTCGCCGGCATCGAGTTCAACGAGCCGGAGACTTTCAGGAGCGAGGGAGCCGAAGGCGCCAAAGTACAATCGATATTAATAAAGCCGCCTTTCTTCGACCCGAATAAAAAATATCCTCTGTTGTTTTTAATACACGGCGGACCGCAGGGACATTGGTCGGACGATTTTCATTATCGCTGGAATCTTCAGATGTTCGCCGCCGGAGGTTATGTGGTTGTAGCGCCGAATCCGAGAGGCAGCACAGGATACGGACAAAAATTCGTCGATGAAATCTCAGGCGACTGGGGCGGCAAAGTTTATATCGATTTGATGAACGCTTATGATTATGCGCTCGATAATTATAAATTCATCGACTATAAAAATACATTCGCAGCGGGAGCTTCGTACGGCGGTTATATGATAAATTGGATCCTCGGGCATACGGACAGATTCAACGCGCTTGTTTGTCACGCCGGAGTTTTCAACCTGGAAAGCATGTACGGGACGACCGAAGAGCTGTGGTTCCCCGAATGGGAATTCAAAGGAACACCGTGGACGAACAGACCGTTATACGAACTCTGGTCGCCGCACAGATATGCCGATAAATTTAAAACTCCCACCCTCGTAATCCACGGGGCAAACGATTTCCGCGTGCCGGAAGGACAGGCGTTCGAACTATTTACAACTCTGCAAAGGAAAGGCGTACCGAGCAAATTTCTCTATTTCCCCGACGAATACCATTTTGTAACGAAACCTCAGAATGCACTATTGTGGTGGAAAACAATCTTTGATTGGCTCGACGAATATAAAAAATAAGGAGGGAATAAAATGAGTTATGAAATTGACGATATAACAAAGGAATTCGATACGCCGGAAAAAGTAACGGAAGGCGAAAAAGTTGTTGAAGAAAAATTGTGGGAAAAACTGGAGCGCGTCGGCAAAAAAATTAGTTTTGCAAAAGACATTAAAGCGCTGTACAAATACATGACCGATCCGAACGTTTCGTGGTACAGGAAGTCGATCGTGGTGGGAGCGTTGATCTATTTCATCTCGCCCATCGATACGGTTCCCGACCTGGCTCCGTTGATCGGCTATCTCGACGACCTAGGAGTAATAACAGCCGTGTTAAAATTTTTGGGACACGAGTTGATGAGTTATTATGAATAAAAGTTATTAAAAAGGCGCATGTTATAAATCATAACCGGCATTCTGCGGGATTCGGCGTTATTGAG
>NZ_JBMOLD010000017.1:0-38239 GCF_049325435.1 Melioribacter sp.
AAAAACCGACAGTACATACAGAATATTCGTATTGGGAGGCAGCAGCGCGGCAGGTTATCCTTATATGCCGATGGGTTCTTATTCGAGATACTTGAGACGTAGACTCGAATTAAATTATCCGCATAAAGAAATAGAAGTTATTAATTTAAGTTTAACGGCCGTGAATTCGTATACAATCAAGGATTTTATTGGCGAAGTGGTGAAACAGCAACCCGACTTAATTTTAATTTACGCAGGTCATAATGAATATTACGGCGCGCTTGGAGTCGGTTCTTTAGAAAGCTTCGGAAGCACAACCTTTAGCGCAGATATATTAATCTTTTTGAATAAATTCAAAACGACTCAGTTAATCAGGGATATCATTAAACAAGTTTCAAAATTAATATTCAATAAAAAAGCAATAAACAGCGGCACTTTAATGTCGCAAATGGCAAAAGAAAAAGTAATCCCGTTTAATTCGGAAAAATATAAAGAGGGATTGCGTCAATTCAGCAATAATCTAGAAAAGATAATAAGACAAACTAAGTCAAATAACATTCCTCTAATTGTATCGACCGTAGCTTCGAATTTGAAAGACCAGCCGCCATTTATATCAACGGAAGCGAATGGATTGCCCAGAGCGGATAGCATATTTACTTTAGCTGTTGAGAGAGCGAGATATTCGAATTTTAAAAGTGCAGATTCGTTATTCAGATATGCCAAAGATCTGGACGCTTTGCGCTTCAGAGCTCCTGAAGAATTAAACGGTATAATAATCGACCTAGCGAAAAAATATAACGTATCTTACATTGATTCAGACTCTCTGCTGGCTAGCTCCTCGCCCATGAAAATTATTGGCGATAATTTAATGACGGATCATCTGCATCCCACTCTTGAAGGGCAGCAATTAATAGGTAAATTATTTTACGAACGAATTGCACATTTAAAACTGCTGCCTGAAGGGACTCCCAAATACCCGTTAGAAATACAAGACAGCATAACACGCGCAAACTTTTTTTTCTCCGAGCTCGATTCGACTATAGCAGTTTACAGGATTAAGATACTTAAGAATGACTGGCCGTATAATAAAACAAATAAAAAATTAAGCTATAAAGAGCTCTTGAAGCCTCATACTTTCATAGATTCGGTTGCATACAAAGTAGTAGCAAATAAACTGACATGGGCGGAAGCGCAGGATTTAACCGCCAGGCATTTTTTAAATGCAGGCGACGTTAAAAAATTTGTAAATCACATTGGTTCGTTAATTTATGAATATCCGTACATTAAAAGTAACTACATATTGCTGGAAACCATTGCTGTCGATTTCCTCAAACAGAATAAATTCCGCGAAGCGCTGGAAATACTAACTCTTCATTACAGTCTTAAACCTGACGCATTTTCAACTAAATGGATTGGTCAAATTATGTTGAGCGACGGTAATATAAAGGAATCGATTAAATATCTCGAAGAATCTCATTCATACAATCCGAACGACCAGCAGGTTATGTACAATTTAGCTGGAGCATATGCATTAAACCAAGAATACAACAAGGCAAAAGAACTTACAGAACAACTGATAAGAATAAATCCTACGTATCCGGGCATACAAAATTTATATTCTCAACTCTTGCTAAATACCAGGTAGAATTGATGTGATTGTTAAAAACTCGGATAACTCTTGGTAAGATTTTGCTGCCCCGCAAGGATTCGAACCTTGAATTCTTGATCCAGAGTCAAGCGTGTTCCCATTACACCACGGGGCAAAATCAGCATGTCAAATTTATAAATTCGGAATCTTCTATACAAATAAAAATCCCCCGAAAACGGGGGATTTTATTTTAATTTCCCTGTCCCTGGCGCTTATTGAGCCAGAACGGAACGTCGTTTACATCCCAAATATTTGGATTGTCGTGATCTACAATCTTGATACGTCCCAATGTAGAGAACGGTCCTGTAACAGCATCATAAGGATAGAACCATTCGTAGGCTCCCGTCGACTGATGGTTTGATACAAGCAGCGTCCAGGTAACTCCATTGTCGAGACTGTAATAAATATCAACTGAAGTTACGGCATAAGATGTCCACCTAATATCCATCGGATAACGGTCGGGATTATCTGTCGTAAAGTATTCGGTTTCATCGCTCGGGAATTCTACTCTTATCATTTTACTTTCTCTAATCGAGAAATAACCGTCGGTAACGTCGCTTGCCGTAATGCCCGGGTCTGCAGACGATATCCTGATTTTGCAATTATCTGAACTGTCGGGTCGAGGCGAATCAAGCCTGCCGGGCGCCCAGATAAAGCTGCCGTCGTTATCCGTGCTCTCCGCTCCCGGCACCGTATACCAAGTGCCGCCGCCGTTAGTCGACCATTCGATCTTAACTTTCTTTATATTATTTGCGTTCCATCTTATTTCATAGGGATGGTAGTTCTGATAGTCGGTGGCGCTAACATTATATTTACTCGTAAGCCATTGCTCTCCGCCGTTTGGCACAAGGATCTTAATAGTCGGCGGTTCTTTTACTTTGAAAACGCCGTCGCTGTAATCAAGAGGCGATCTATCTGCGGCGTCGCTTATTCTTATGACGTAATTATCGGATACAATCGAAAAGCTCGCTTCATAAGAGCGGATTCCGCCTCCTTCGTCAGCGCCCGAGACGCTGTCAACCAGTACTTTCCAATCCAGTTCGCTGGTAGTATTATACGGATTAAATTCAATCCTGACGTATTCTATTCCCTGAGATCTCCATTGAATCTTAAACTTCTGACCCGACAAAATTTCTACTCCTGAAGTGGGATAAATCACTTCGATACTCTGACTCGGTTGAATGGAAAATGTACTGTTGCTTTCGTCAACCGGAGTTCCGTCCTGACTGTCTTTAATTCTGACTTTGCATTGAGTAGAATTTACGTTTGGAACCGGATTCCACTCGTACGAACCCGAACTCGGATAATTTGAGACTATCGGCGTCCATGTTAATCCGTTGTTAATTGTATATTCAATATCCACATTAGTAACAGCTTTTGAATCCCACTGGATATTTTGTGATGTGCCCGACTGCCATTTTTCTCCGCCGTTGGGCGATATTACTCTCATTGTTTGTGTAATTTGATTAGATATCTGGAAATTATTGTCGGAGACGTCGAAAGGCACTCCGTCGGTAGCGTCGCTAATTTTTATCCTGCACTGCAATGAATTTGTATTCGGAACGGTGTTCCAGACATAAGTACCAATACTTTCGACAGAATTAACTATTGTTACCCAGTCAGCGCCTCCGTTTATAGTATATTCGATTTTAACATATCTAACATTTTCAGAAGCCCATCTAATTTCTACCGGCGTTCCGTAGAAAAGACTTTCTCCTCCATTCGGTTCGAGCACCTGAATATACGGTTCGGGTTCAATATTAAAGAAAGCGTCGCTTTCGTCGCTCGGACTGCCGTCTTCAGCGTCGCTTATGCGAATTTTACAATTTGTCGATGTAGTATTCGGTATTTTACTCCAGTTATAAAACCCGGTACTGGGAGTGCTTTCTACGATTGTATTCCAGCTAATTCCGTTATTAAATGTGTACTCGATTTTTACGTTTTCAATACCCGCGGCGTTCCATTTAATATTGTAACTTCCTCCGGCAGTCAACGATTCTCCGCCGTTGGGGCTCGTTACCTGAATTAATTGATTTCCTTTATTAGTAATCGAGAATACATCGTCCGAGACATCTGCCGGAATCCCGTCGTCGGCGTCGCTTATCCTTATTTTACATAACAGCGAGTTTACGTCAGGAATATTATTCCATGCAAAGAATCCGGTACTGGGAGCGCTTTCGACTATAGTCTTCCATGAAGCGCCGTTATTAATCGAATATTCAATTTTCACGTTTTCTATATTTGTCGATTTCCATATAATATTATCGCTCGATCCGGCGTACCACTCTTCGCCGCCGTTAGGCGTTAATACCGTTATATTCGGTTCGGACAATACAATGAAAGTACCGTCGCTTTCGTCAATCGGCGACCCGTTATCGTAGTCGAATATTCTGATTTTATATTGATTCGAAGGCACGGTAAAACTAGCGGGATATTTACCGTTCGAAGGAGTTTTTTCGACCAGTTGATCCCAGGTAATCCCGTTGTTGGAACTGTACATAATTGTCACGTTTTCAACGCCGATTGAATTCCATCGAATCGTATCGAGCACGCCCGCAGTCCACGTTTCGCCTCCGTTCGGATATACAACTTCGATTTTGGGTTTGGGCACAATCCTAAATACCTTGTTGCTCTGGTCGACGGGATTGCCGTCTTCGGCATCTTTTATTCTGATAAGGCATTGAGTCGAAAGTTTATCCGGGACGTTCCATTCGTATGCGCCGGAATTCGGTACGTTCTCTGCAATTACATCCCATGTAAGTCCGTTATTAGCCGAGAATTCGAGACTTACATTTTTAATCCCAACCGAAGACCATGTAATATTTTGAGCAGTTCCCGCCTGCCAGCTTTCTCCTCCGTTGGGACTTGTAATTTCGATTGCCTGACTTACCTGATTGGTAATTTGGAATGTGTTGTCCGAAACGTCCCACGGCTCGCCGTCGAGAGCGTCGTAGATTCTAATCTTACACAGTTTCGAATTTAGGTCGGGTATATTTTCCCATTCGTAAAAGCCCGTGCTCGGTATAGAATCTTCGATTGTAATCCACTCGTATCCGTTATTTATCGTATAAGCGATTTTTACATTCTTAATGTTTTCAGAAAGCCATTCGATTTTCTGGGTAGAACCGGCAAGCCAAATTTCACCGCCGTTGGGCTCGAGCACTTTTATCTGAGGCTCTGGTAAAATCGAGAATACATTGTCGCTTTCGACGTAAGGACTTCCGTCTTCGGCGTCTTTAATGCGAATTCTCGCCAAAGTAGAAGGCGTATTCGGCACTGGTTCCCAATAAAAAATACCGGTATTTTTTTTGTCGGTAGCAATATAATTCCAGTGATTTCCGTTATCGGTAGTGTATTCAATTATTACCGAATCGATGCCTGTACTGTACCATTTAATTTCCTTCGAAGTGCCGGCTTCCCATTCTTCGCCGCCCACAGGGCTAATAATTTTAAGACTTTCGTTACTGCTTCTGATAATGCTGAAAGTAGTATCGCTTTCATCGAAAGCGGTTTCTTCTATATTCGTAATACGAACTTTGCATTGGCTCGATATCTGGCTGGGAACCGGGAACCAGACATACACGCCGGTATTCTGGATACTGTCGGCGATCGGAGCCCATTTGCCGCCGTTATCTATCGAATAGTAAAGGTTAAGGAGCGAAGATGTAGTGCCGCTCCACTTGATTTCATACGATGTGCCTTCAATAATAACTTCGCCTCCGTTGGGGGCAGTGATTTTCAAACTTTCCGTAACGCCGCCGCCGGGACCCGTAATGTCGGATTCTTCTTTTAATTTACATGAGGAAAACACCAACAGAATTACAATTAATATAAAAAATGATTTTTGCATTTTTTCCTCGGTAAGATAAATAATTATTACTGGTTTAATTTACTAAATTCATTTATTTTTATTAAACAAAAACTCACATAATCCGTGCCTATTATAAAAATGGTAATTTCAGACTTAAAATATGGTTCAGTACTTTTTTACATGTCATTTTTACTTTTCATTTTTACATCGACAAAGGCACAAAATCCGGTATTCAGTCACACAATAGGCGATTTTACGTCGGCTCAGGCATTTTCGATCGATCCTTCGGGAGCAATCTACATAGTCGACATTTCCACCAATGAATTGATAAAGATCGACTCCGTTGGAGCGGTTATAAAAGTAATTGGCGGTTACGGCTGGGATAATTACACATTCGATTTCCCGGCAGACGTATTTTCGACGCTTTTGAACGTTTATGTCGCCGATAAGTATAACGACAGGATTCAAATTTTCGACAAAGACCTGAATTACATCACAACGCTGTCGACTTATTCATCCGAGCCGTTCAGGCATCCGGTCGCAGTAAGCGTATCCGATCAGGGCGACGTATTTCTTATCGATTCGGACAATAGCCGTCTCCTCAAATTTACTTCCGACGGTCAGTTCCTTCTGGAAATAGGCGGAATGCTCGCCGGAGATTTCGCGCTCGAGAATCCGAAAGCTTTTTCGATTATCGACAATAAAATTTTCGTTCTCGATTCACCGAACTTGTTTATTTACGACCTTTGGGGCAATAACATAACAAAAAAGAGTTTCGAGTTCGAGCCCGTAAACCTCAATTCCACGTCGACCGGATTAACAATTAACACTTCAAAGAACGTCTTTTATGCGTACAACAACAGGGATTTACTGAATCTACCCTTAAATAAATTCTCGCCGGAACTTGAAGAACCGATTACCGACTCGATTTTGTTCAACCGTAAATTATACGTCCTCACATCCAAAACAATTTACGTCTACAACATACGCAAATAGAGTGAAATTAGTCTACCGATTAATATTGATTTTCTGCATTTCAATTTGGTTTCTCCTAATATTATCGGAATTTTGGATTTATAATTTACCCGATTATTTGTACTTGACGCCTTTTATTAAAAAGGCATTTTCTGTGGTATGCCATCAAAATCCGGAAAGGACAATAATAATCGACGGTCATTCGATGATGGTATGCGCGCGATGCAGCGGTATTTATGCGGGAGTTTTAATCGCCTCGTTAGCCGTCGTTTTTTACGGGAAAATTTTTCTTAAATCCAATTTGCCGTTCTATCTATTATCCGCTCCGATTGCAATCGACTGGCTCCTGGTATTACTCGGCATAAAAGAATTTTCAAAGATTACCGCTGCGTTTACGGGTTTTCTTTTCGGTTCGATAATATTTTTATATTTTTACAGCTCGTTAAATAAGAAGAACAGAAATAAATGAAAAAACATTTACCAGCGATAGTAAGCGGATTCGGAGCCGGAGTCCTTTCGATAGTTCCGCTTGCCAAAGGATTAACCTGCTGCATAATTGTTCCGTTTGCCGCTTATATGGCGCTTATACTCGACAGAAAATCCACTCATGATACCGGCAGGATTTCGGCGTCGAGAGGCTTTATAATCGGAGTTATGACGGGAGTGTTCGCAGCGATTTTCGGTTCGGCCTTCGACATTTTGATTACATACATTACGCGCAGTAACGACATCGTAGCTTCGTTTCCGGAATTTCAAAAAATGATAAACGATTTTCCCGTTAGCGAAGCCATTAGGGCGGAGATTATCAGCATGTTTCAAAATCTGCGCAACGACATAGTTACAAACGGATTCTCATTTCTTTATACTTTTTCGGTGCTAATTAATAATTTTGTAGTCAATACATTGTTCGGAGCTATAGGCGGACTTGCCGGCGCTCAAATAATCAACAACAGAGTCGGGAACAGCGAAGAATGACGGCAGCATTGTTAATGGCGCTCCATTTAATTTTTATCGCTTATATTTTTGCACTTAAATATCAGGAAGAATCGATCGGCTCGGCTTTCCTGAACGTGGCGTTGATAATTATATTATTTACAGTCGGCTGGTCGATCTCGAGCAGCATTGTAAAAATATTCTTCGATTCCGAAGGTATAAGTCTGGAATTGAACGCCGATACGATTTCATTAATTTTATTGAGTATCGCAGAGTTCTTTTTTTACCGGTTTTACTACGGTCAAAAGGCTACTGAAGCCGGTACGGAAATGTAATTATTGCAGTCTGTTCGGTTTGTTTTGCATTTGGCGGGAGAGGCTCGAATCGCCACTGACGAAGAGAATTTATAGCCGCCATTTCGAGTTTAGCGTCCGCTTTAATAAGAGGAATAATTTTTCCCACGGTACCGTCGGGCAGAATGGTAAATTTCAATTTAACGTCGATTTCTTTGGATACTCCTTCGGGGTATTCGGGCAGGATGTAACTGTAAATTTTTCTGATTCCTTTTCCCCCGAAGTCGAGTTCAAACCCGAAGCCTCCGAGCCCTTCGCCAATGGCTTCGGTGCCGCTCAATTTATTTTCTTCGATACCGTCGCGATTATTGTCAATTTCTTTCTTTGTTTCTTCTTTCTTCTTATCCGTTCTCTTTACGATATTGTCCGAATCTTCAGCGCTAGTCTTTGGCAGTTCAACTTTTTTTTCTTCCTTTTTAGATTCTTCCTTTTGTTTTTTGGGCTCTTCTTTTACTTCGTTTTTTGTGACGGGACCTCTGCTGCCGGCAAAAGTCCCCGTACCGAACCCGACGGTTACGTAATCTTCCTCTTCGAAATTAACAGGCAAATGAATAAAAGCAAAGAGAGCGATAATAACGACATGTATCAAAAAGGAAGCTATATAAGAATTTTTCCTTACCCTGTCATTCATACTCTGCTTTCTCTGTCTCGATAGTAAATTTATCGATGCCCACGCCTTTAGCCGCATCGATTATTTTAATTATAAGATCGATATTGACTGATTTATCGGCTCTTATTATGAGATTACTTTCGTTTGTCTGTCTTTTCAGCATATCGAGACGGCCTGCAATTCTCTCTATCGAAATTTCTTCGTCCCCCAAAAAGCTCTGATTTCCTTCCGTAATTGTAACGATTAATTTTGCCGGAGCGACCTGTTCGTTATTCTTTGCAGAAGGTAATTTGATCTTCACTCCCGTTTGAATAACGAATTGAGACGTAAGCAGGAAAAATATAAGTAAGAGCATTACTATATCCGTTAGAGAGGAATATGCAAAAATGCTCAAAGGTTTATTGTTGGTTTCAAATTTCATATTCAACCTCAGATATTAATTTCCTCGTCGTCATCAATTGCGCCTTTACCCGAATCTTCGAGAATATCGATGACGTCTGTAGTTACCAGTTCTATATCCATAACCAGTTTGCTTATTGCGCTTACGAAATAATTGTAAAACGCCAAGGCGGGAATGCCCACAATCAATCCGAATGCGGTCGTAATTAAAGCTTCCCAGATACCTCCGGCAAGGTCCGCCGGATTTGCCGAGCCCTGCAATTCCTGAATTTTCATGAATGCTGTAATCATACCGGTAACAGTGCCCAAAAATCCGAGCAGAGGGGCTATACCCGATATCGACGCCAAAATTGGCAAACCTTTTTCAAGCTTGGCTATTTCCTGTCTGCCAGCGCTTTCGATTGCTTCAACTACGCGTTGATGTCCGTGCCTGTATTTTTTTAATCCTTTTTTTACGATATTCGAGACCGGAGTTCTTTCGGCAATACATAGCGCTATGGCGCCGTCGATATCTTTCTTTTTCAGCAGGGTTCTAATCCTTACCAAAAAAGCGGCCACATTTACTTTTGCTTTTTTAAGGACAATAAATTTTTCAATAATAATAGCAACAGCAATCAAAGAGCAAGCCAGGATTAAATACATAATCCAGCCGCCTTTCAAAAAAATTGAGAGTAAATCCATAACTGCCTTCCGTTAGATTATTAAAAATTTTGTTCGTAAAATTTACGCGCTTCCGATTCGCTTCCAAAAGGACCGACGCGTACTCTGAACCAAAGCCCTCCTTTTTCGGGAATATTTACTTTCATTATATACGCGTTATACCCTTTCCTTTTCCAGTTGCTCACTTCGTTAATCGCTTTGGTTTCGTTTCTCCAGGACGACGCCTGTACGTAGTATTTTGAACCGTCGGTAAAAATGGTTTTAAATACGCGTATGTCGTTAGCCGGATTTATATACAAACCGGCGTTATTAACGGTTTGTCCCGGAGTTGAAGATGCGGATTTATTCGTTTTATCCTCAAGTTTTGCAACCCTTGGGAAATCGTCCTCGATTACCGGAGGTATATTTTCGATTAAATTTTCGTTTTGTTCTTCTGCCAGCGACGCTATTTCGGAATTATTATGTTCTTGCGCAACAGAAGCGTTCTGTTGACCGGCGTTTATCTCAGGCTCAGTTTTCTCGCCGCCGTTGAAAAACAGATAAATCACACCGACAAACATTATCAAAATGAACAAACCGATTATTCCGTATTTAAAATATCCTGTTTTACCTTCATCCTCTATTTTCTGTTCTTCTTCATATGTGCTTCGAGTAGAAGCGTTAAAGTGTTTTTCTTCGTTTTGTTCGACGAATTCATATTTTGTGGAAATTCTTTCTTCCTGAAGTTCTTCTTTTATAGTGGTTTCCAGTTTTTCAAACAGATTTTCGGAAACGGGTCGAGGCGATTTGAGAATATCTTCATCACGCACATCTTCCATTTCTTCCTCAAATTCCGTGTCGTCATAATTTTCAAGTTCCTCTTTCAATTCATCGCCCCAATTCCACTCGGTATTTTCCTGTATTTTTTTTCTGAGTCCCAGGAATTCGTCTTCGTCTTCGACATCTACGTCCACCGTCTCGTGCGTATCTTCAACCTCGATTCGTTCTTCAAAGTCTTCCAAATCCTTTTTGCGATGTTTACCCAATTCAATTTCTATTTCCGCGGTTTCATCTTTTCCTTTATTATCCTCGTCTTCATCTTCCAGCATATTCTGCGTTTCTTCTTCGTCCGTTCCCGCTTCTTCATTCTGTTCTTCCGGAGTTTCATCAACGGTTTCGCTCAGATCGACTTCTCCATCAACTTTTTCCGCAATCTCATCATGCGCTTTTTCGTCCTTTATTTCTAATTCGCCAGTATCTTTCGCCTCGGGAATTTCCTCGTTGTCGGGATTTCCTTCAGCCGCCTCAGAGTCCAGATTTTCTAGCAAATATTCCAGACCGAATTCATCTTCGTTTTCGTCGGCATTTTCTTCCCTCTCGGTCAATTCGGTAGTTTCGAACGTTTCGTAATCTTCCAGCAATTTACTTGGAGTTAAATCGCCTTCCTCTTCCGTATCTTCGGCATTAGCATCGGTGTCCCGATCGTCGATTATATTATTAACTATGTCTTCGGAAACCTGATCTTCGTCAAAATGAAGGTCGGCGGTTAGTTCCGATAATTCCGTTTTAAGGTCAGATTTCGGCTCGGATTTTTCACTTTTATAATACTCGTCCCAAATATTGGCATCGGGTATCCGTTCCGATTCGGAGAGGAGGTCGTTCGTACGCTCTTCAATTAATTTTTTGAATACTATAAAAGACGCTTCGGCGTCCTGCTCTGCTTCTTCGCCGATAGGGAGTACCGGTTTGCCGACTCCGATACTGAATGTCTCAGTGTCCTCTGAGGGCTCTTCGTAAAAATTCAGAGGCGTCTCGATAGAAACGAACGTAACTTTGTCGGATAAACTTTCTCTCAAGGGAGAAAAAAGAATTTCATCCGCTTTGTCCTCCGCGTCATTTTTCTTCAATTGAAAGAAACCAACTCCGGGAACTTTGATTGTCAATCCGGGTGCAAGCTGCTCGGCAAGCTTCTTAACAAAAATCGTAAAAGCCAGTTCGGTTTCACTCGAGGAAACGCCCAGAGTACTTGATATTTTCTTTTTCAATTCGTCAATAGTCATAACAAATCCTCTTTTACCATCTGTAAGTTGCACCCCCTATCAGATCAAACGACTTTTCCCGATAATTCGGATACACAAAATTACTTTTATTCAGGATGTTTTGAAAATCTGTCCAGAAATATAAATTATCAAACATTTTATATTCTATTTTAAACGACAAATTATGGTAGTCCGGAAGAATATCCGTATTGGTTAAATCGGTATAAGCTCCCTTCATAAATCTATATGACAAGACAATGTTAAAATTATTTGTAATTTCTTTCATGTATGTCGCGTCGAATCTAATTTCCGGCTGAAACGGAATTATCATACCTGCGGAGTTCTTAATTTTATAGTAGCCTGCTTTGAGATTGAGATAACCCGGAATCTGAGATTTCAATATTAACTCAACACCGCCGGAATATGTTTTAACATCATTTTCCGTAATGAGGTTGTAAAAGCCCGTTTGCTCATTGTCGAGAAAATAGTAGTAATTATCGGACGCCTTATATTCTGTCCAGACGCCTGCCGTAAGAATATCCGTAATTCCGTAATTGATGCCCGCTTTGAAAGCCGATTTGTTCTTAAGAAAGATGTTGCCGATGAAATTATTTTTCAAATACGGATTTTGTTTGTAAAGGGAATAGAGGTCGACAAATTCGACTCGAGGTTTATATTCGGCGTACGCCGAGAGACCTTCGTCAATTTTGTAATTCAACGCCACAAACGGATATAAAGATGAATTATCTTCGTCGGAACTGTACGTAATTCCGCCTGTTACAATTAGGTCGGACAATGAATATAATTTTATAAAACCGGTAAAGGAATAAAAATTTTCGCGGAAATTAATATTCGTATGGTCTGTCATTTGCCTTTTTATACTTGCGCCGCCGCCCAAAGAAAAAAGAGAAAAGTTAACGGACATTTCGGCTTTCCCGGAGAACAACTTTTCGTTCAGGTCGAAATTGTTATGTCTGAATTGTCTGCCGTTAAAATCAAAGTCGAAGTTGAATTTGCGAATGAATTTATTCCGTACGCTAAAATTAAAATTCATCAAGTCATTTTCACTCAGGGAGTCGGGGGTTGCGGCTCCGAAATACCTATAAGAAAACCGTTCGTATAATCCGCCGAGACCTACGGAAGTGCCGGGCAGGAAATCGGAATTCGGACTCACGAAGAAATCGTTTTTCAAAGAGACGCCCGAAGTGTTGAAATATGCATAATCCGTATATTCCTTAATGTTTTTGCCCCATATATCGAGACCGAACAAATAATTGTCGAATGGAGCGGATAAATTCAATTCTCCGATCGGATAAGTATACAAACCCAAGCCCACATTCAATCTTCCGATATAATAATCATCTGCACTTATTCCCGGTATATGCTTTACCGGAACGGATTCAATTAAAAGAGGCATTAACTCCGGCGAATAATTCGGCAGAAGAAAATCTTTGGAAATAATCGGAATCAATTCCGGCTTAACTTTTTCGGCTTTCGGAATCTGTATCGACTGACTTCCGGTAATTACAAAGTCGGGCAATTCAATGCTCTTTTGTTCTTCCTGAGCCATTAGCGCCGCGGAAAAGATCAATAATAAAAAGATAATTCGTTTCATAATCGTTTTAATTTTTTATTTGCTTCGTCTGCATATTCGCCTGAGTTGTGTCTTCTTAAAACAGCCCTGTACATTTCTCTGGCTAATTTTTTATCGTTTAATTTTAGATAGCAATCGCCCAGACGGAGAAGAGATCTGGTATACCAATCGTCATAGGCGGCAAAAACAGATCGCACGCGGACGAACGCTGTGATAGCCTCGTTAAATTGTTCCTGTTCCATGTAGGATAAGCCCAGATAGTATTGAGCTTCTGCGCCTATATCGTCCAGTCGTTTTTCTGCAACTTCTCTCAATAGCGGTATGGCGGACTCGTATCTTTTTTGATTCAGCTCCAGTTTCCCCGTTTCTACTTTGGCTTTATCTGCAAACAGAGTGCCGTCGTAATAGTTAATTACTCTTTCAAAAGTTTGATACGCCTTTTCCAAATTATTGCTCTTTACTTCTATTAACGCGCGCGCAAAGAGCAATTCCGGCATTCTTTTCGATTCGCCCGTTTTGCCGATAACTTTGTTGAGCGTTTCTACAGCCGAGTCAAATTGTTTTTGTTTCGAATAAAGATTGGACAATTCAAGGGCGGCGGAAACAGAGATATCCGACGTCAGCGATAAATTCAAAACCTGATTAAAAGCCGCAATCGCTAAAGTATCGTTATTTATATTAACGGCGCTTTTGCCCAGCCAATAATACGCGTTCTTTAAAAGAGCGCTCGTCTGGTACCTATTTATAAAATCGTAATAAGCGTTTATGGCTTTATAGTATTCGCCTACGCTGTAAAATATATCTCCCTTTTTAAGGTAAAATTGGTCGCTATATTTTTGATTCGGATAGCGTTTTATAAAATCATCTATGATCTTAACAGCTTTGTCTATTTCGTCTTTTGCAATGTAGGAGTATTGTATGCCGTTGACTGCGTCGATAATGTACGATGTATTCGGATACTCGTTAAGAACTTTTTCGTAATAAATCAAAGCCGAATCGTACTGCCCCATGTTGTAGTAAGAATCCCCGATTGAATAATAAGCAATCGGAATCAGCGCGGAATTCGGATATTTTCTGATAAGCCGCAAATAATTATCTACAGCCCAGTCGTACTGGTTTTGCTGAAAATAAATCCACCCGATAACATATTGAGCGTCGTCAGTATAATTAGAATAAGGAAACAACTTCTGCAAATTTGAAAATTCGATTACCGCCTGCGCAGTTTTACCGGCTTTATAGAGAGCCTGGCAATACTGATAATAATTTTGCGCGCTGCTTATTGCGTTTTCTTTCTTAAATAAATCTTCGTATATCGCGCTGGCTTTATCAAAATTTTTCATACCGAAATAACTGTCTGCAAGTCGCAATTTAACTTCCTTGCTTATTTTCTCGTTGCCGTATTTTTTCAGATAATCGTTAAAATAATAGACGGAATTCGGAAAGTCCTTTTTGTTGAAGTAAGCATAGGCTTTACCCAGGATTACCTGCTTATTCAACAGTCGATCGTCGCTTGCAGCCAGGTTATAATGTTTAATGGCATTATCGTATTCGCTCAAAAAAAGATACGATTCGGCCATATAAAAATTTACTTTGTCTTTTTCGAAATCTCTGAATTTATTATATAAAAACGTAAGATCGTTTAGAGCGTCGCGGTACTTATTCAGATAAAATTCCGATATTCCCTTCCCCAATTTTGCGCGTTTGTACGGCTCGTTATAACTATTATTAACGCTCAATGCTTCGCTGAAATAATTTCTAGCCTCGGCGTATTTTTTTTCTTTTAATTTAAGTTCTCCGAGCAGAGTAAGAGCCCGGCTTTTAGTCTCTAAGTCGTCGGAAGCCGCCGCATGTTTCAAAATCGATTCGGCGTCTTTTTGAGTAGCGGATTCGAACAACAAAGCGCCTTTACTCAAATTTACTTTTGACGCCAGAGGGTGATTCGGATAATTTTCGATGAATTCCCGGTAGAGACGATCTGCTTCTTCCCGATCGTTCATATATCTCTTTGATTCGGCGCTCCAGAATAAGGCGTAAACCGAAATCGTGTCGTTGCTTGTTCTATTTAGACTGCTGAAAATTTCGTATGCGCCCTCGTAGTCTTTGTGCTGAAATTTAATCCATCCGAGGTTGTAAGTAATTTTTCTCCGGGTATCTTCCGATATATCGGAAACAACCAGTTTAGACATTAATTTTTCCGCTTTATCGTATTCGCCCAATCTCATAAAAGCGTTGGACAGATAATAATCTTTCTCTATCCTCGATTTATCGCTCAGTTTTTCGAGAATGGGATTGCTCAGTTCGAGAGTAGTTGTAGTGTAATCGCCTATCTTAAAATAGCAGACGCCTATACGCATCTGCGCCAAGGGCGCCAGATCGCTGTCTCCGTAATATGATAAAAGCTCGTCGTAATTTGAAATAGCTTCCTGGTAATCGCCCAATTTTTCGTAAACGGCGCCTAAAGAATAAATTGCGTCTACCAGATATTTGTTCGTAGTAGCATTCGATATGCTCAAGTTGAAGTATTCTTCCGCTTCGTAATATTTATTTTCCGCCGCGTACGATGCGGCGAGCCAGAAATATGCGGTTCCCAAATGAGCGCTTCCGGGATATTTTTCTAGGAAATAAAAAAGCCGTTCCCTGCACTTCCGATAAGTTCCTGAATTGTAATAAATTTCGCCGAGACGCAGAAGCGATAACTCATGATAATTTGAAAAGGGATAATCGGAAATCAGAGTTTCGAACTGAGTCGCAGCCGCCGAATAATCCGATGTATTGATTAAACTTTCTCCGGCATAGTACAAAGCTGCGGCTTTAGTCCCTGCGTTTGCGCCTTCGGAACGGATGATTATTGAGTAGTAACGGTAAGAATCGGAATAATTTTTTTGATTGTACAGCTCAGCGGCTTTATCAAAAATTTCGTTCAAAGACTGCGCCCTGACAGTGGCGAGGCAAAAAATCATTAAGGATAATAGAATTATTTTACGTTTCATTTAACCCGTATTTTTTTATAAGAACTATTTAATATGCCTCGAAGTAAAAAGCGATAACGTCATTTCAAAAAATAACAATAATTTATCTATAATGATAATACAGCTTTTTATACAAGCGCCCGGCCGCTACGTTCCTTGTTTAAATAAAAAAAAAGCCGGCTCGATGAGCCGACTTTTCAGGAATTTTTACCTAAAATTACCTCATATATTTCAATTCGTATTCAGCCAGTTTTTTGTATTGCGGATCCTTCTTGGCCAGTTCGAAATATTCTTTGGCTTTTTCAGTATCTTGTTTTTGTTTCAAAGCGAGTCCTTTGTAATAATAAGCCGCTCCTTTAAGTTTTGAATTCATAGAGATAACCTTGTCGGCAGCTTTAATAGCTTCTTCATAATCGCCGTTTTCGTAATAAGTATTTGCCAGTAAAACATAAGCCGCGTCGAATTCGCTGTATTTAATTGCTTCCTGAAGCTGCTCGATTGCTTTTTGATAATTGCCGTCTTTCTTCGATTCTTCTGCTAACTTAACATAAGCGCGGGCGATATTATCATTAGCCTTTTCTTTAAGAGATTTTTTAGTGGTCAGTTCCGCAAATTTTTTAAAGGCTTCTACTGACTCCTGATACTTGCCTTCAATAAAATACGTACCGCCCAAACCATTATAACCAAGACTGAATTCAGGATTGATTTCTACGGTTTTGCGAAAAGCTTCTTCGGCTTCGGGTAATTTGTTTTGCTTTTTATATGCAACTCCTAACTGGTAGTAAATTCTGTAATCCTGAGAAGTCTGGAGAGCTTCCTGGTATTTTTTTATAGCATTTTCGTAATTGCCTGCTTTAAGAAATTTATTTCCTTCATTATATGCTTTAGCAGCGTCAACGGGCATCTCCTGAGCATAGAGCGAAAAAGCAACGAATACAAATGCCAGCGATAAAACAAATGAGCGTATTTTTTTCATGATATCATCCTCATCTTATTATAAAAAAGAACTCGTGCGGAAGGCGGGACTCGAACCCGCACGCCCTAACGGGCACTACCCCCTCAAAGTAGCGTGTATACCAATTTCACCACTTCCGCATAATGACGGGTCAAAAAATAAATTCATATTACCAAAAATGCAACACTATTTTTATGGAATTGGAAATTTTTATCTATTCCGCTTCATCAGTTTTCGAGCCATATCCCGTCTGAACGTATATTCAAAAACAATTAATTTGGCAATTTCGTTCGCTTCGAGAATTTCCTCGAGACTGCTGTAAAATTTTAGTTTCTCTTCGCTTATTTTCATATCGATCGAGTTGATTTCCGCAATCGCCTTTTTGTAGTAATTATTGTCCGATTTTTTCTTCTCAATATTTTCTTCCAGTTCGCGCACCAATTCTTTCCTTTTTTCCAGTAACTTTTTTACTTCGTTTCTATATTCATTTCTTTTGGCGAAAAAACGAACAGCTTCTTCTTCGTTCAGGTCGAGAATTTCGATAATTTTGGCTTTTTCGAGCTGCTCGAACTTTTTATACTCTTCCCACCCTTTTCGCTGCTGTCTTTCCGGCTGCGCATAGATCACAAATCCCGAGAGTACTATAAGCATAAATATTTTTTTCATAATTCCACCTGTATTTTTTTCATTTTTCATTAAACAGCAAATCCGAATCGATATAAAGTTCGGTAAGCAGATTATCGTCGGTTAAAAGATAATCAACCAGTTCCTGGTCTTCAATGTTTTCGGTTTGAATATCAATTGTATAATCGTCTTCCGAATTGCCTGCTGCCAGATATTCCGTAACTATGTTTCGTATCACTTCCTCCTGCTCTAGAACATAGTCGGCGTTCGTATTTACCGGCGTATTGACAAACGAGAATATCAAAACAAACGCTACAACCATCGACATGGAAAGAGCGTAGACAATTTTTCCGAATACGACTTTCCCCTGTTTTTTGCCGATTTTTTCTCTCACTCTGGGAAGAAGATTCGTAAAATAGCTCTCGTCCGCTTCCGCCTTCGAGTATTCTTTCAAACGGTCAATTAATTTTCCGGTCTTATCGAATTCCTCTTTCAAACAGGGCGAATCCGACAATTTTTTCTCAAGCAATTTCTTTTCCTCATTGGTCATTAAACCGGAGTAATACTTTAATATTTCTTCATTCGATTTCATAATTCATCCACTCCGTTATTTTTTTAATTGCATGGAAATATGTTGCTTTGAGACCGCCGACGCTTTTTCCAGTAATCTGCGATATCTCTTCATAAGAAAATTCGTCAAAATTACGCATAATGAAAACCTGTTTTTGTTTCGGCGGCAGCTTATTGAGCATTTTTTCGAGCTTTTCCAATTTTTGTTTGTTATCCAAGTCTTTAATAATATCCGTTTCCGATTTCAGATCAAAATCCGTATCCTCGTCGTCAATCGAAAAAAATCTTTTAATATTTTTTCTCTTCAACAGATTAAGGCTTCTCGTCGTTGCAATTCTGTAGATCCAAGTAAAGAGAGACGACTGAAAGTTAAAAGTATGCAGTTTTTCATAAATCACAATCAACACTTGTTGAGTAACTTCGTCGGCGTCGAGATGATTTCCCAGCATTTGCCTTGCATGCCAGTAAATCCTTTTCTGGTATTTCCTGACAATTTCATTAAAAGCAGTTTCATCGCCTGCCTTGAATCTATTTACCAGTTCGAAATCGTTGTCTTTATTCATAGCGTTCGTATTGACTACTTTATAGACATCTCAGCCCCGGACAAGGTTTAATTAAACCTGCCGGGATAAGCGGCTGTCCAATGGTCGAATTCAAAATTAATTAAGGAGAAATCAAAATGAAAAAATTAATTTCACTCGCGCTCGTACTAATGCTCGCAGTTCCGGCTCTAACTTGGTCTCAACCTTTTGACGGAAAAGGCCGTATGCTTCTTTGCGATAAATTGAATTTATCCGAAGACCAGCAAAATCGTATCGACGAACTAAGATACGAATTAAAAGAAAAACTTATCGACCTGAAAGCCGAACTTCAAAAGAACCGTCTTGAAATGAGAAAATTGAAATCTCAAAACAAGATTGACGAAAAGCAATATATGCAACTCGTAGAAAATTGCAACAATATACGTTCGGCAATAAGGACCGAAACTGCCAAACACTGGCTTGCCGTTTATAATCTGCTCGACGACAGTCAGAAAGAATTATGGGCGAAGTACAGAAACGAAAACTTCGGGTTTGGGAAAAAATTTAATAACAATTGCTGCGACGGACAACCCCGCTTTAAAAGATGGCGGAGATAAGCGATAGCCTCTGAGGCGCCTTTGAAAAAGGGCGCCTTTTTTATTTCGGGTTTGTAGGACGAATTTCGATTTCGCTTGCGAGGGCGTTTTGAGGCAAATCGATAATAACCGCGACGGTTTCAGCCACATCTTCGGGACTCAATACCTTTGAAATTTCCTTCGGCGCTACAGGAGTATCGACAATCATATCTGTTTGCACGGATCCCGGACACACCGCCGAAACGCGAATATTATATTCTCTCAATTCGAGCATTAGCGACTTAGTAAAACCCATCAATGCATGTTTTGTCGCAGCGTAAGTCGTACCATAGACGAAAGGGTTTTTACCCGCCAATGAAGATATATTGATGATTGTTCCTCTTTTATTTTGAATCATTGACGGCACAACGGCTTTTGTAAAATTAAAAACCGCGTACATATTTACATTCATTTGGGTCATAAACTCTTCGACGGATACGTCGACAAATTTCTTAAATATCGCCACTCCGGCATTATTAATCAAATTGTCCACTTTCCCGAATTTGTTCAAGACGTCTTTTACCGTATCATCAATAAAATTTATATTAGCAATATCGCCCGCATAGATAATCGGAGTGCCTCCTTTTCCCGTTACGATACTCGCCGTTTCGTTAAGTTTGTTTTTGTCCCTTCCTATTAATACCAGGGTACCTCCGTTTTGAGCCAGTCGGACAGCTATCGCTCTACCGATTCCGCGGGAAGCGCCCGTTATAATTGTTACGCTATCTTTCATTCAAGATCACCTTCCTTTGGTCTGAGAATAATTTCTTCGGCGACTACATTACTTTTAATTAGTGCGAGGTCGTAAACAAGACTCGCAATTTCGCTTGGCGGCATCATTCTGTGCGAAAACTTTTCGAGAATTCCGCTGTCCCATATTGGAGTTTTCGTAGCGCCGGGGATTACATTAATTACCCTTATATTGTACTTTCTTACTTCCTCGCGCAAAACATTCAGATAGGCGTATAATCCGTTTTTGGAGGCGGAATATGCGCTGCTGTTTTTGAAAATTTTTTTTGTTACAACAGAAAGAATATTGATAATCGTTCCTTCTTTTCTTTCAATCATGTCGGGCAATACCGATTTAATCGTATAAATCGAACCGAGCAGATTTACTTCGATTATTTTTTTTATTGTTTCGATCGAGTCGTTTTCCGCTTTTTCAAACGACGTAAGTCCGGCGTTGTTTATCAATACATTAAATTTATATTTGGAGGAAAATTCTTTATAAAACTTGTCCACTTCGGCAAAGTCGGATACGTCCAATTTACAAGGCGTAATAAGGGAATTTTCTTTTTCGAGAGCTTCCAGTAAATTGAGTCTTCTCGCCGTAGCAATAACCGTATGCTTTTTATTGGCAAATTCGAGAGCCAATTCTTTGCCGATACCGGAACTTGCTCCGGTTATCCAAACCGCTTCTTTTAGTTCTTTCATTATATCCTCTTTTGTGCAATCAGATTAAGGAATTCGGAACGTGTGCGCGTGTCTTCGGAAAATACGCCGTGCATGGCGCTTGTAGTAGTTATCGAATTTTGTTTTTCCACGCCGCGCATCATCATACACATGTGATAAGCTTCGATTACAACAGCCACTCCGGCGGGACTGAGATATTCTTCAATTGTGTCGGCAATTTGCTGAGTCATTCTTTCCTGCACCTGAAGTCGTCTGGCATAGGCGTCTACGATCCTCGGCAGTTTACTGAGCCCTACAATTTTACCGTTGGGTATATATGCAATGTGAACTTTTCCGTAAAACGGGAGCATATGATGCTCGCACATACTATAAAAATCGATATCTTTCACAATTACCATCTCGTCGTATTTTTCTTCGAAAATGGCTCCGTTCAGGATATCTTCGATTTTTTTGTTATAGCCCTGCGTAAGGTATTCATATGCTTTAGCTACGCGATGGGGCGTGCGTTTTAGACCTTCGCGCGAAGGATCTTCGCCTATTTCGTTAAGTATCGTAAGCACCGCATTTTCAACTGCTTTTCTATCCAACTCTATTCTCCTCTGTATTCAATGTAGTTATTCTCGGTTTCATAAAGCTTTATCGAGTAGAGTTTACCGTTGGGTATTTTTCCCGCGAGCTGATTCCATATTCCTAAGACTATATTTTCGGAAGTGGGAATCTTATCCTTTAGGAAATCGACGTCCAGATTAAGATTCTTATGGTCAAGTTTATCGATTACATTTTCACGAATAATCGATTTCAATTTTTTCAGGTCTATCAGATATCCGGTTTCAGGATTGACTTCGCCTGTGATTGTAACTTCAAGAGTATAATTGTGCCCGTGCCCGTTCGGGTTGCTGCATTTTCCGTAAAGGCTGAAATTTTCTTCGTCGCTCAGCTGCGGATTATAAATTCGATGGGAAGCCGAAAAGACTTCCCTTCTTGTAATGTAAATCATTTTCCGGATTCTTGAATTGCTTTCAGTACTTCTTCAGAATGCCCATTAACTTTTACTTTCGGGAATATTTTGAGAATCTTCCCGTTCTCGTCTATTATTACGGTCGTTCTCTCAACTCCCATATATTTCCTGCCGTACATCGATTTTTCTTTCCAGACGCCGTACTTTTCCAGAACTTCCTTTTTTTCGTCGCTCAAAAGCGTAAAGGGAAGTCCATATTTTTCCGCGAATTTCCTGTGGGATTCCACGGAATCCGGACTGATACCGATAATAACGGCGTTTACTTTTTTGAAGTCGGGGAAGGTATCCCTGAAATCGCAAGCTTCTTTAGTACAGCCGCTTGTATTGTCTTTCGGATAAAAGTAGAGGACGATTTTTTTCCCTTTAAGATCTTTCAAAGATATCTTTTTGCCGTTTTGATCGGGTAATGTAAAAGCCGGCGCTTTTTTACCTTCTTCTATCATCATTCACCCTTTACGAAAGTTTGTTCAATGCTTCTTTAATAGCGTTATAATCCGGTTCGTCGCCCGCATTTTCGAGCACTTCAACGTATTGAACTACTCCGTTTTTATCGATTACAAACGCCGCTCTTTTCGATACGCCTTTCAAGTCGAATTTTCCTGGCAACCAGACGTCGTAGTAAGCGTCGTATAGCTGCGAAACTTCTTTATTGAAGTCGCTGAGCAACGGGAAATTGAATTGATGTTTGTCCGCCCAGAGTTTTTGAGCAAAGGGTCCGTCAACGCTGATAGCGAAGACTTGCGCTTCAAGACTTTCGTAATCTTTCATGCTGTCGCGTGTCGAGCAGAGTTCTTTTTCGCAGACGGATGAACCGACTGCCGGGAAAAAGAGAAGAACTACGTTTTTCTTGCCTTGATAATCCGACAATTTATATGTCGTGCCGTCTGCATTTTTCAATGCGAAATCCGGGGCTTTGTCTCCAATTTTTAAAGCCATTTTTCTTCCTTTCTTTTTATAGTTTACGACCTATTTTAATTTTGACCTGAAATTCCACGCTGCCGTCGGAAGTCAATCTTCCGCGCTGTTCGACAACTTCGAACCAGGCAACCGGTTTTTCTTCGTTAGCTTCTTTAAGAACGCTTTTGATAGCTTCGGAAATGCTTTCGGTCGAAATTCCGACTCTTTCTATAACTTCAAATGATTTACTCATATAAACTCCCTCTTGTTATTTTAAGTTCAATTTTAAAAATAATTATTTGCCGTTATTAATTGTATATAATAAATAATCAATTATCAACCTAACGCCGAAGCCTGTATTATATTTCTCGGTATACGAGCGGGATTTATGCTTTAGCGCCGGTCCGGCAATATCGATATGAGCCCACGGTATATCGGGGTCGACAAAATTTTGCAAAAATTTACCTGCGGTTATTGCTCCGCCCCAGCGGGGTCCTAAATTCGCAACGTCTGCAATTTCGCTTTCAATCATTTTTTCGTAATCGCTCCAGAACGGCATTTGCCAGAGTCTTTCGTAAGTAGTATTGGACGCTTGAAGGAGTCCCTCCGCCAGTTCGTTATTTTCAGTAAATAATCCTGCGGCTATTTCTCCCAAAGCAACAACGCATGCGCCGGTTAAAGTTGCAAAGTCGATAATCTGATGCGGTTTTTGCCCGGATACATAATGGAGAGCGTCGGCCAGAATTATTCTTCCTTCTGCGTCAGTGTCTTTAACTTCGATAGTTTTACCCGAAGCGGAAATAATTACGTCGCCAGGTTTATAAGATTTTCCGCCGATCATATTTTCTACGGCAGGCACAACGCCGATTAACTCAACGGGTAATTTCAATAATGCCGCCGCTTTAATTGCGCCGATTACCGCCGCGCCGCCCGCCATGTCGGCTTTCATATCGAGCATACCCGAAGTAGGTTTTATCGACAAGCCTCCTGAATCGTATGTTACTCCTTTGCCAACCAGAGCAATTTTTTTCTTAGCCGATTTAGCCGGTTTATAGTGGATAATAATCATACAAGGAGGATTATCGCTCGCCCCTCCCACTGCAAGAATTGCATTCATCTTTCTTTTTTCGAGTTCTTTCTTGTTCCATACAATTACTTTAACTCCGGGCAATGCAAGTTCTTTTTTAGCGCGCGACGCCAATTCCAAGGGAGTCAATTTGATTGCAGGTTCATTTACTAAATCTCGAGCCATAAAAACCGCATTCATTACATAATTTGTATCCGTCACAACGCGTTTAAGCAGCGAGTTATCGGAATAGTGAAGATTTACTTCGAACGGCCTTGCTTTTTTAGCCGTCGATTTATAGTTGTCGAAAGAATAATTTCCCAGTTGCAAACCTTCTGCCATTGAACGGAGAAATTCTTTTTCTCCGGCAAAATATTTTTCAAAATCTTTAAAGGGCGGAACAATGAGAGTCATTGAATCCACCGGTTCATTTTTCAATTTAATCATCAAGCCCGCAAGATAATCGCGGAAAAAATCCGAGTTAAATTCACGGTCTGTTTTGATTTTTTTGAGAATCACTGCAACCGGATCGCCTTCGGATGAATGAAATTTAATTTCGTTTGTTTCTTTATCGAGAAATTTTTCTTTATACAAAGGATTGATTTTCAAATTGAGCAATCCGAGAAAACTTTCCAGTTGCTTATCCAATTTTTGTGTGTCGACAAAGAATTTCAGGAGAAGAGCATTTTTGCCGAATTTTATTTCATCGTTTTTCGCGTTGATTTTTAGTCTGAATAACATTTAATCTCCTATATATTTTTGAGCCTCCAGGATTACGTTCTTTATTAATTTGTCGATATCCTTGTCGTAAAGTCTGGCGCCGGAGGCGTTAATATGTCCGCCGCCCCCGAATTCAGCCGCCAATTTATTTACTTTTATATTTCCTTTCGATCGGAAACTAATTTTTATACCGTCTTCCAATTCAAGGAACAACAACCCGACAACCACATTTTTAACGGCCATGCAATAAGTTACAAATCCGTCAACGTCGCTCTCTTTGGCGCCGTACTGCCGCAGGTCAGCCTGAGTAATAACCATATACGCGACTCTTCCGTTCAAAGCTGTAGTAATACTGCTAATGGCTTTTCCGAGCAATCGCAAATTGTTTAAGTCGGTTTGATTGTAAATTTTATCGTATACTTCGGTGGGATTGACGCCTTTTGTGAGAAGTTCGCCGGCTATTGCATGAATCTTAGGCGAAGTTCTTTCGTAACGGAAGGAGCCGGTATCGGTCATAATAGCGCTGTACAGTTGGAGAGCAATCTGGTAGTCGATTTCCGTAATCTTAGTCGATTTTATAAAATCGTACAAAATTTCCCCCGTGGCGGCTGCTTCGGTTTCCACCAGCAGAAAGTCAAAGCAATTTTCCGGTTCCTGATGATGATCGATACATACTTTTTTGGCGTTCGACTTGCGTAGTATACTTTCCATGCTCTTCGTTCTGCTTATGCCGTTCAAATCGAGGAACAAGACGACCTCGGAACTCATTATGTAGTCGTCATGTTTGTTCGGATTATATAATTCCACGTCTCCGGTTTCATCAAGAAATTTCAGATTGTCAGGCGTAGGACTGTGGTTGATAATTTTTACTTTTTTATTCAATCTTTTAAGAAGAAGAAAACACGCAATCTCGGAACAAATTGCATCAGCATCGGGATTGACGTGCGAAGTAATAGTAAAAGATTCGTGAGAATCCAGAATATTTTTCAGTTCGGTATAATAGTTCATAACAGAGTTACTTTTAAGAATTAAAAATATTGAAATGGCGGGAAATAAAAAAAGGGCTGCGAAATCCGCAGCCCTTGCGGATAATTAATTACTCAACATTCCATGTATTAACGCTATACATTAGTTTGTTGTAATCGCCCGCTCCCTTTTTGGATTTGACGTATTCGACCTGATTCCAATACTCTTCGTCGTAAGTAGGCTTGTGAACCTGTCGGAAAACTCCAATGGGTGTCGGCATATGATCCATATCGATAAATCTGGCAAGAATAAATCCTCTTGTGGGATCAGAATCGAATTCGTCGTGAACCCAGCAATCGTCAACCGAGTGTTTCCCGTCATTCAAGTCGATAACCACAGGCTGTAATCCATCGAGTTTAATGCCTTTATCTTTATTTTTACCGAAGACTAAAGGTTTCCCGTGTTCCAGATAAAGCACATAATCTTCCTTGGAAGTTTTATCGGTAAGAGGAGCATACGCGCCGTCGTTAAATATCGGACAATTTTGATATACTTCAACCACTGCAAGACCTTTGTGAGCAGCCGCTCTTTTCAACATTTCCTGCATATGTTTAGGTTCTCTGTCGATAGTTCTGGCAAAAAAAGTGGCGCCGGCAGCATCGGCAAGTTTACTTGCATTAAACGGAAAATCGACTGTTCCGTATGGCGAAGATTTGGTAATTTTGCCCTTTTCGGAAGTAGGCGAATATTGTCCCTTTGTCAATCCGTAAATTTTATTGTTGAACAGGACAATTTTAATATCCATATTTTTTCTGCATGCGTGAATAAAATGATTGCCGCCTATACTCAAAGAATCGCCGTCGCCCGTAGCCACCCATACCTGCAATTTCGGGTTTGCCAGTTTAACGCCGGTTGCAATTGCGGCGGCTCTACCGTGGATTCCGTGAAATCCGTATGTATTCATATAGTATGGAAATCTGCTCGAGCAGCCGATACCCGAAACCCAAACGATGTTCTCTTTTAATTCGCCAAAATCGGGCGAGGTTCGCTGAACCTGCGCAAGGATAGAATAATCGCCGCAGCCCGGACACCATTTGACATCTACGTCGGATGAAAAGTCTTTCGCTGTATATTTAGGTTTAGTCTCCAAATTCTTAGTTTCCATTAGTACCTCCGAGTACTTCGTATATTTTATTTTCAATTTCGGCAACTTTGAAAGGACGTCCTTTAACCTTGTTCAATTGGATAACGTCTTTCAAAAATCTTCCTTTAATAAGCAAAGCCAGCTGACCGGTGTTGAGTTCCGGAATAAGCACTTTTTCGTATTTATCGAGCACATCTTTTATGTTACGCGGGAACGGATTGAGATACGTCAAATGAGCATGAGCCACTTTGTATCCTTGTTTACGCGCGTTGCGTAAAGCTTCTTTTATAGCTCCGTAAGTGCTACCCCAGCTGAGTATCAGCAATTCGTCCGTATCACTGCCGTCCACTTTCAGTTCGGGTATATCATTGGCAATATTGTCGATTTTCTGTTTTCTTATTTTAACCATTTCTTCGTGGTTATCCGGGTCGTAACTGATCGATCCATAGATATTTTGTTTTTCCAAACCGCCGATTCGATGCTCCAAACCGGGCGTGCCGGGTATTGCCCAAGGTCTGCTCAGTTTTTCGTCTCTCAAATAAGGATAAAATCCTTCGGGGTCTGTACGGAATTTCACATTGATATCCGGAAGTTCTTCAAAATCGGGAATTCTGAGCGGCTCCGATCCCATTGCAAGATATCCGTCGGTCAAGAGCACAACGGGGGTCATATATTTGGTGGCGATTCTCGAAGCTTCAATAGCCATATAGAAACAATCCGCCGGGCTTTTGGCGGCTATAATAGCAAGCGGAGCTTCGCCGTGTCTGCCGAAAAACGCTTGCAATAGGTCTGCCTGTTCGGTTTTTGTGGGCAAACCCGTACTCGGACCGCCTCTTTGCACGTCTACCACAATCAGCGGCAATTCCGTAATTAGCGCTAGTCCCAACGCTTCGCTCTTCAGAGAGAATCCAGGACCAGAAGTAGTGGTAATTGCTAAAGCCCCTGCAAACGAGGCGCCGATGGCAGAACTGATTCCGGCAATTTCATCTTCCGCCTGAAACGTTACGACGTCAAACTCTTTGTATTTACTCAGTTCATGCAGTATTTCCGAAGCGGGAGTGATCGGGTACGAGCCCAGAAATAATTTCAAACCGCTTTTCAAAGAAGCCGTTACAAAGCCGAGCGCCGTAGCTTCGTTGCCGGAAATATTGCGATATTTTCCTTTGGGCAATTCTGCCGCTTTGACTTCGAATCTCGTAGTAAATATTTCCGTGGTTTCTCCAAAATTATAGCCTGCCATCAAGGCTTTTTTGTTGGCTTCCATAATTTCGGGCTTGTTTTTGAACTTCGTTTCGAGCCACTTTAGTGTAACGTCGATTGGCCTGTTGTACATCCAGTACATCAATCCGAGAGCAAAGAAATTCTTACATTTTTCTTTGTCTTTAACGGATAGCTCCATATCTTTCAGCGTTTCCATCGTCATCTGCGTAAGGGGGATAGGGATTACATTGTAGTTACTGAGCGAGCCGTCCTCGAGCGGATTGGAATTATACTTTGCAAGGCGTAAGTTTTTGTCGTCGAACGAATCCGTATTGACTATAATAGTGCCGCCGGGTTTCAAATCGGGCAAATTAACTTTTAGCGCGGCAGGGTTCATTGCCACGAGAACGTCGGGCGAGTCGCCCGGAGTTTGAATCTCGCTGCTGCTGAAATGAAGCTGAAATCCGCTAACGCCGGATAATGAACCGGCAGGGGCTCGTATTTCTGCTGGAAAATCGGGAAGCGTGCTTAGATCGTTGCCTACAATTGCAGTTGTTTCCGTGAATTGTGTTCCCGTTAACTGCATGCCGTCGCCGGAATCGCCGGCAAATCGTACTGTTACATCTTCAACTATTTTACTTGCTTTTGCCATTTTGTTATTCTCTTAAATAAGTTAATTTGTCTTATTGTCGTTTATTAAAATATGAAAACTATTTTCAAAATTAAATGCCTAAATTCACTCTACGGCATTAATTATTTCAAAAAATTCTTTTGGCTGTACAAAACCTGTTAATCTTTCAACTTCCCTGCCGCTTGAATCGATAATCAATACAGTAGGCATACCGACTATATTAAATTTATTCCTGAGTTTTTCGGTTTCATCCGAAATAGTTTGCGTCATATCTACTTTGAATAATTTGAATTCCTTCATCTTCCCGGCAACTTTGGCGTCGGCGAAAGTTATCGCTTCGAGTTCCTTACAGGGAATACACCAATCGGCATAAAAATCGATTATCATTTTTTCACCATTATCGAGAGAAATCTGATATTTCTCGTCTGTAAATTTTTCCCACGGCAATTCAGGTTTGTCGGCGGGAATCAATGAATAAACCGACAAAGCCAGTACGATAATCGAAAAGACCGTTTTGAAAATCCTAAATCCTTTAATATTATTTGCCGTCCTGTCAAACACCAATAGTATTACCGCAGCCGCTATACCAAATATCGGGAGAAAGTATGAATTTATTTCCTTAGGAAATAATGGAGCTACAAAATAGACTGCCATGCCGAGCAGTAAAAATCCGAAAACATGTTTGACGCCTTCCATCCAGTCCCCCGCACGCGGTAAGCTTTTAATTTTACCTGAAAAGAGAGCCAGGAAAAGATACGGTAATCCGAGGCCCAATGCCATAACAAAGAAGAGCCAGAAACCATAGACGGGGTCTCCCTTTGCGGCGACATAAGTTACCAATCCGAGAACAAACGGTCCTATACACGGAGCTGCAACAATTCCCATCGTTAAGCCCATAAAAAATGCTCCGAAATATCCCGATTTTGCTCCGCCTGCTTTCATAACCCATGAGTCGGGCAATTTGAATTCATAAACGCCGAATTGACTCAATGACAACACAACAAATAGCACAGCTATCCCTACAATTACAATTGTATTCTGCAAAAGACTGCCGAAGACAGCTCCGCTCAGCGCAGTAATAACCCCGATTACGGAATAAGTCAACGCCATGCCGAGCACATAAAGAGAACCCAACAGGAAGAGTCTTCCGGTTCTGCCTTCGCTTTGTCCGCCGAAATAACCTACCGTGATCGGTATTAACGGATAAACACAGGGAGTAAGGTTCAAAGCCAAACCTCCCAGGAAGACAAACAAAAGGCTAAGCAACAAACCGCTCGATTCCAAAGTCGAAGCGATTGTATTATCATTACTCTCTTCAATGCTCGCCTTTCCGAAATCGATGTTTCCCAATATCTCGGAATTCAGTTCGGTAACGGGAGTATCTTCGTTTACAACTTTGATATGCAAGGTATCGGTCAAACTTGACGGCGGTAGACAACTTTGATTATTACAAGCCTGGTATGTAATTTTAATTGGTATACTGTAGTAGCCTTCATCAAGCGCGGCGTCAATCCTCAAAAGAGCGCCGATATAAATTGTTCCGTCGAACACAGACACCGGCTTATCCGAGAATTCGAATTTCAAGTCCTTCGCTTCCGGATATACAATCTTAGCAAACTGAAATCTCGGGTCTTCGCTTACAAGCCTTGTCGGTATAAGAAAATCTTCATTCGGATTATTGGAATTGATATGCCATTCTTCTGAGATGTTCAGTTTAACGGCAAATCTATAATTTGAATTGGGATAAGCGACATCCTGCCCTTCCACCAATTCCATTTTCAAAATATTTTTTTGTAAACCGAATTGAGCCCCTGCAATGAAAGGGATCAAAAGAAGTAAAATCAATTTGAGTTTCATACTGATACCATTTTTATTATAAACGATATGACTGAGTTAAATAGTTCATAATTTATTTTCTCCAACCCTGTACTATCGGATACCGTCGGCCGTAACCGAAAGCTTTAGTCGAAATCCTTAAGACAGGGGGAGCTTGTTTCCGTTTGAATTCATTCAAGTCGACCATTCTCAATACTTTATAGACCGTTTCGTAGTCGTTAATTTCCTCGTTGATTTCATTTATTTCTTTTTGTTCTTCAAGATACAATTGCAGTATGCGGTCAAGAATTTCGTAGGGGGGTAGAGTGTCCTGGTCTTTTTGATCGGGTCTCAACTCGGCTGAAGGCGCTTTAGTAATAATTTCTACGGGGATAATTTCCGCGTTTCTGTTGATATATTTGGCAAGTTTGAATACCTGAGTTTTATAAACGTCTCCTATTACTTCGAGGGCGCCGCACATATCGCCATAGAGAGTCGAGTATCCCACAGCCAATTCCGATTTGTTTCCCGTAGTACAAAGCATATAGCCGAACTTATTTGCCACCGCCATTAAATAGATGCCTCTGATTCTCGCCTGTATATTTTCCTCTGTAACGTCTCGGGGTTTTCCTTCGAATACAACGTCAAGCATTTCCAAAATTTTGTCGTACACAGGCTGAATCGAAATTATATTGTGTGAGATGCCCAAATTTTCGATTAGTTTCAAAGAATCGTCAATACTTCCGCGGCTCGAATATTGCGAAGGCATAAGTACAACGTGGACATTTTCATTTCCGAAAGCCTGAACTGCAATATATGTAACCAACGCAGAGTCGATACCTCCGCTTAAACCGACTAAAGCCTTTTGAAAACCTGTTTTTCTTCCGTAGTCGCGCAAACCCATAACCAGAGCATCCAACGCTTCTTTTTCAAAAGAGGATTCGATATTCGTAACTTCGTTGTAATTGACGGCTGTGTCGTATATAAAATAATCTTCTTCATAGGTCTTCCCCATCATGCATAATCGACCGTTATCGTCGAAGCACATACTTGCGCCGTCGAAAATCAAGTCGGTCTGAGCGCCCACGCAACATACATAAACCAGAGGAATTCTGTCGTTCCTTGTCAGCACATTTAACATTTCGTATCTCTGTTTTCTTTTACCGTAAGCGTACGGACTTGCGGAGATATTAATTAACAAACTTGCTCCTAAATCCACCTGGCGCTGAACAGGGTCGATTTCGTACCTTCTTTTTTTCCAATAGTCGGCGTCGTTCCAGATATCCTCGCATACCGAAATGCCGAGTATCTCGTCTTTAAAATGATGCACCTGAATTTTCTTTGCAGGTTCAAAATATCTTACTTCGTCGAAAACGTCGTAATTGGGAATTAATGATTTGCTCTGAACGAACTGAATTTTCCCGTCGTAGCAAAGCAATGCGGAATTATATACTCCCGTGCCCACAACTTCCTGATAATCTTCCGTGATGGAGCCGAATATTAATCCGACATCGCCTGTCTTATTGGCAATTTCATGAGCGCATTGCGAAACGGCGTTGCGAAATTCTTCCTTTTCGACAAGATCGAGCGGAGGATATCCGGGAAGAAATAGTTCCGGAAAAATTACAAGGTCGGCTCCCTCTTCTGTTGCTTTTTTATACCCTCTGATTATTTTTTCTTTATTCCCCTCTAAATCTCCTATAATCGGATTAGCCTGAAAAACAGCAATTTTCATAATGTTATCTTTTTTGTTGTACTAAAATTAGTAACTCTCGTGTATAATTCAAACTTTTGTAGAATTCAATCGTCTTAATAATCGAAATTAGCCAAAAGGAGGTTGTCATGCGGAAACAATTATATCGCTCCAGAAAACATCGCATCTTCGGAGGAGTGGCGGGAGGTATGGCTGACTATTTCGACCTCGACCCCGTCTTGATGCGGGTAATTTTCGTTATTGTCGCATTGATTAGCGGACTCGGTTTTCTTCTTTATATAATACTCTGGATTGTAATACCGGAAGAGCCTTTCGAAATGGCATACAACATAAACGAAGACGAATTTGGAACTGAATATAAGCAGGAGATCTATCCGCAATCTACAGGTAAAGGGAGCACAATTCTGGGAATAATTCTCATCGCCGTCGGTGTTTTGCTTCTGGCAGAGCAGTATATTGCAGCTTTCGATTTTGAGGATTTACTGCCGATATCGTTAGTAATAATCGGAATATTTTTAATTTGGAATTCTACGCGTAAATAGACGAGGTGAATTATGAAAAGCGGTCAATTATTTTGGGGTTTCTTTTTCCTTACAATCGGCGTTCTAATCTTTGCATACAAATACGATTGGATTCACTCAAGCTATGATTTTATCTGGAATATCTGGCCTCTAATATTCGTCTTCTGGGGCGGGTTGATAATTTTCAGAGATACTTTCATTCGTCATGTTATTAATCTTCTGTTCGGTATTTTTATGGCTCTACTGATATTCGGATTTGTTATGAATATTTTTAACGGATGCGAAACATATCCCCGCTATGTTAATGATTATAAAGAATATAAACATGACGAACTGCCCGCGGTTAATTATGCCAAACTGAATTTCAAATCCGGCGCAGGTTATTTCGAAATCGATAATTTTACCGATAGATTTTATGAAACCGAAGCGGAGGGCGAACTTGCCGACTATCGTATTGATTCTTATACGGATGATTCAACTGCGTATCTCGATGTCGAACTGGACGGAGATCACGATATAGAAATCGACGGGGGCAGGTTAAAAAATACTCTCAAGCTTCACTTAAATGATCAACCCGTGTGGGACTTTGATCTTAATTTCGGGGCGGCAAAGGCGCGTTTTGATCTAAAAAATTTCAAAACGCGAAATGTCAGCATAAAAACGGGAGCCTCAGACGTTATAATAAAACTCGGAGATAAATATGATAGAACTTTGATGGATGTCGAAATGGGCGCGGCAAAACTCACTATTTATGTTCCCAAAAACTCGGCTTGCAGTATGAAAAGCGATTTATTTCTTGTTGCCCGTCACCTGGAAGGTCTTGAAAAAGTAAAGCCGGGCTACTATAAATCGCCCGATTATGATACTGCCGACAAAAAAATCGACATTTTCATAAAAGGAGGAATTTCTTCAATTAACCTTATAAGATATTGAGCTTATAAATTATCTTTAGGATGCCAAAAATATTTAGACATAATTACACAATTGTCCTCGTCGAATTCCACGCCTTCGGAACGGAGTAAATTCTCCATTAGTTCAGGATCGCCGAAGTGAACTTTGCCTGTCAAAGCGCCGAATCTGTTTACTACTCTGTGACATGGCAGGGATGAATCTTTTGCACTGTTCAACGCCCACCCTACCGTACGTGCGGATGATTTAATTCCGCATACTTCTGCGATCGCTCCGTAAGTAGTAACTTTGCCTTTCGGAATTTGAGCTACAATGCCGTAGACTTTATCGAAAAAATCTTTACGTTTTTTCACCTGAATCGTTATTCGCCGATAATTTTTATTATTACCCTTTTACGTCTTTGTCCGTCGAATTCCGCATAGTAGACCTGTTGCCAGGGTCCGAAGTCGAGTCGTCCTTCAGTTACGGGAATAATAACTTCGTGATGAACAATCAGACTTTTCAAATGAGCGTCGCCGTTATCCTCGCCCGTACGATGATGTCTGTAGTCGGGATTGTAAGGAGCCAATTGTTCAAGCCATTCGTCTATATCCTGAATCAAGCCGCTTTCAGCGTCGTTAACATAGACTCCGGCTGTAATATGCATTGCGGAGACCAGCGCCATCCCTTCTTTAATGCCGCTTTTGGCAAGCGCTTTTTCCACTTCAGGTGTAATATTAATATACTCTCTGCGTTTGGCGGTGTTGAACCAGAGGTATTCGGTGTAACTTTTCATCTCTATGCCCGTTTTATTCCTATATATTTTCGGTCGATTTTGCCAGCCTTTCCGCCAGACTGACTAATATTTTCTTTGTAATATCCGGATAAAGTTTAATAATATCGTCAATCTGACCTTCAACGGCTAATAATTTCGAATCTTCCAGCGCGACGATCGAAGCAGTGCGTTCTTTTTTGAGTATAAGGCTCATCTCTCCAACAATAGTACCTTCTTTATCGAATTCGGCTACTTTCTTGCCTCCTTTGAATATTCCTATTTTACCGTCGACCAGGATAAAGAGTCCTCTCGCTTTTTCACCCTCGGCGGCAATTGTTTCTCCTTTCAAATATTTTTTTAATTTCGACATTAATTCTGCGAGAACATTAATAAATATTGTTTAATAAATTCATTAATATTGCCGTCCATTACAGACTGAGTATCCGAAGTTTCATAACCTGTCCTATGATCTTTGACCAGATTGTAAGGATGAAAAACATAAGAACGGATTTGACTTCCCCATTCGATTTTCATTTTATTTTTTTCAATCTCGTTCAATTCCGCCTGCTGCTTTTCGAGTTCCAGTTGATACAACTTTGATTTCAACAATTTCATTGCATTGGTTTTATTTTGCAGCTGCGACCTCTCAGACTGGCAAGCCGCTACGATTCCGGTGGGAATATGCGTAATTCTGACTGCCGTTTCGACTTTATTTACATTTTGTCCGCCTTTACCGCCTGACCGATATGTATCAATACGCAAATCCGCTGGATTAATTTCGATATCGATCGAATCGTCGACTTCGGGAATGACAAACACCGAAGCAAAAGACGTGTGCCGCCTCTTATTTGCGTCGAATGGAGAAATCCTTACAAGTCGATGGACGCCGGTCTCCGCTTTAAGATAGCCGTAGGCGTATGGTCCTTCCACTTCGATTGTAGCGCTTTTAATTCCTGCTCCGTCACCCTCTAGGTAATCGATTATCGACATTTTATATCCGTTTTGCTCGCCCCATCTCATATACATGCGCATTAACATTTCCGACCAGTCCTGCGCTTCGGTTCCGCCCGCGCCCGAATGAATTGTTAGGATACAATTTTTGTCGTCGTCTTTTCCGCTCAGCATACTTTTCAGTTCCAGTTCGCTGTAAAGCTTTTCGGCTTCCGTAAGTTCTTTATCTATTTCGGTTATAAAAGATTCGTCTTCTTCTGCTTTAACCAACTCCACAAATTCTTCGATATGGTCGACCTTTTCTTTCAATTCATTCCACAGGTCGACCCAGTTTTGCAAAGATTTACTTTTCTGTAATAAAGATTGCGCTCTTTTTTGATCACTCCAGAAATCGGGGGCTTCGCTCAATTTCCGGATTTCATTAATTTCTTTTTCTTTCTCTTCTAATTTAAAGATACCCCCTTAGATTTTCGGTCCTTTCTTTCAAATCCCTTATCTGTCGCTGTTGTTCGTCAACCATTATTTCTCCCGATATTTATTCGCAAATTTAATCAACTTAATTTACAGAATGAAATTTGCATTAAATTTTTGACAAGATATAGTTTATATGGCGGTCAATGTCTTCGTTCTTTTCAACATTAAGCCATTCAATTCTTTCGTCTTTTCTAAACCAGGTCATTTGTCTTTTGGCATAACGTCTTGTATTTCTTTTTACCAAACCGATTGCTTCTTCGAGCGTTAAATTTCCTTTCAGGTAATTAATAATTTCTTTATAACCGACCGTATTTAACGAATTGAGTTTTTCGTTGTATCCCATACTCAGTATGTTTTCAACCTCGCTTATCAAGCCTCGCTCTATCATATCGTCCACACGCGTTTCGATATTATCATACAATCTTTTTCGATCCCATAGCAATCCGAACAGGAGAAATTCGAAATCTGTTTTTCTTATATATTCTTTTTGGAGTTCAACTATCGATTTACCCGTCAGATGATAAACTTCCAAAGCTCTTATCACTCTTTTCCAATTCTGAGGCAGCATGGTACGCGCGCTCAACGGGTCAATCTTTTCGAGCATTCCGTATATGTACTCATTTCCGTATCTATCTTTCATATCCTTAAGATAGGCTCTGTACTCTTCATCAGTATCTGCCGTATCAAAAATACCGTCGACTATTGCCTTAATATATAATCCCGAACCGCCTGCGACAACCGGAACTTTATTATTATTAATTAATTCCGAAATTATTTGCAAACTTTCCTTTTCGTACCTGCTAACATTATAATCAATATCCGGCTCGAGATAATCGATAAAATGATGTTTAATTGTCTTTAACTCCTCATCAGAGGGTTTGGCAGTGCCTATATTGAGATATTTGTAAATTTGCCGGCTGTCGGCAGAAATTATTTCGGTATTCAGAACTTCCGCTAATTTCAGACTTAATTTGGTTTTGCCGGAGCATGTCGGTCCGACAATTAATATTACTTTTCCCGCCATCCCTCTTTTCCGATTAAAGGCACAAAAGCAAAATAGGGAATCTCCTGAACTTCGAATTTGTCTTCCGAGATCTTGTTGAGAACTTTAAGAACCTGAGACGTTCTGTCGCCTACGGGTATAACCAGTTTTCCGCCAATTTTCAACTGTTTTTTAAGGTTTGATGGAACGGTAGGACTGCCAGCAGTAACGATAATTCGGTCGTAAGGCGAATACTCTTCCCAGCCGAGCGTGCCGTCGCTGCATCGCGCCGCAATTTTTAAGTTGAGTTCGTCAAAGATTTTCAGAGCTCTGTTATAAAGATTGTGATTTCTCTCGATTGTAAATACTCGAGCTCCCAAATAATTTAATATCGCCGCCTGATACCCGGAACCTGTTCCGATTTCAAGAATTTTCTGTCCGGGTTGTACGTCGAGGGTTTGTGTCATAATAGCAACGGTGTAAGGTTGAGATATTGTTTGACCGTAACCGATAGGCAGAGCCACGTCATTATAAGCATGAGGCGCTACTATCTCCGGCACAAAACGGTGCCTTTCGACATTTAATATTGCCTCAAGTACTTTTTCGTCTTTAATTCCTTTTTTCTTTAAATTTTCTACTAATTCTTTTCTCTCTTCTTCGTACATTACCGTAAATAATTTTTTGGACTACAAAAATAAGATAAAAAATAGATACATATGGAATTCTTTATCTCTTGGGAAATTATTTTCGGCGCTCTAATTATAATGCTGATGCGAATTTGCGATGTCACTCTCGGCACCTTAAGAACCATGCTTGTCGTTCAGGCAAAAAAATATCATGCCGCCGTAACCGGTTTTTTCGAAGTATTGATCTGGATTTTTGCGATGAGATATATTGTAGCTCATATGGACAATACGGTAAATTTAATCGGATACGCTGCGGGTTTTGCTCTAGGCAACATTATGGGCGTTACACTTGAAGAAAAAATAGCCGTCGGATACGTTCAAATTAATATCATTTCTCTACATTATACGGACAAAATCGCAGACGCGCTAAGGAAGGCAAAATTCGGAGTTACCATCTTACCGGCGGAAGGTAGTTCCGGAGGCATATCGATATTAATTGCAATAATAAAAAGGAAGCACTTAAAGCAGGTAATGAAGCTAGTTGAGTCGATCGACCACCACGCTTTCATTACAATTCAACATTCACGCCCTTTCAGGGGGTATATGCATGGACCCAGAGTTTAAAAAACTATTGCGTGATATTAAATAGAGTATTATATTTAGGCACTAAATTTTAACGGACTAGTTCTTTTATACGGTGAATAAATCAAAACAAAGAGTAGTGAATAAGAAATCCCACTCTTTGTAAAATTATGCGGGAATAGCTCAGTTGGTAGAGCGCAACCTTGCCAAGGTTGATGTCGCGGGTTCGAGTCCCGTTTCCCGCTCAAGCGAATCCCGATTCAATCGGGATTTCTTTTTTATACGGAACTGATTAATAAGGCAGCCTTAAGTAAGGAATTATAATTGTTCCCGAAATAATTTCAATCGCTGAATAATCGTTCTTCAAAAAAGTTTTTTTATTATTGGCGGCGTAGCCAAGTGGTCTAAGGCGAAGGTCTGCAACCCGCCTTAGGCGGGCGAATCCGACCGCTGATTAATCGTTCTTCAAAAAAAAGTTTTTTTATTATTGGCGGCGTAGCCAAGTGGTCTAAGGCGAAGGTCTGCAACCCGCCTCAGGCGGGCGAATCCGACCGCTGATTAATCGTTCTTCAAAAAAAAGTTTTTTTATTATTGGCGGCGTA